>DAICSO010000183.1:0-509 GCA_027368075.1 bacterium | reverse complement strand
TGAAATACCCCCTAATTAGAAAAAACGGAAAATTTGTCCAGGCATCATGGGATGAGGCAATTGATTTTGCCGCAAAGGAACTGAAAAAAGTATCAGAGAAATACGGAAACGAATCTATTATGTTCATTGCGTCATCAAAGGGCACCAATGAAGAATCGTATCTCGTACAGAAAATGGCAAGGCAGATATTCCACAGCGACAACGTTGATAACTCATCCAGATTCTGCCAGGCACCGGCAACAACCGGCCTATGGAGAACAGTTGGATACGGTGGAGATGCAGGATCCATCGATGATATATACAAATCTGAACTTGTGATGATAGTGGGATCAAACACTGCAGAATCACATCCAGTTCTTGCAACAAGGGTGAAGAGGGCACATAAGCTAAACCACCAGAAGCTCATAGTATCCGATTTGAGAAAAAATGAGATGGCTGAGAGGGCCGATATGTACATACATCCTGCTCCTGGAACGGATATAGTTTTACTATCTGCAATTACCAAGTAT
>DAICSO010000182.1:0-512 GCA_027368075.1 bacterium | reverse complement strand
TTCTGTTAACCGTTTCCGGCCGATGACATTCAACTTTGCTCTTTTTCTGAGCCGTCTTACCCGACCCTGTCGGTGGCCTAAGCGGGTCTGTTTAGACTTTCTCCATCCATGAAGGGTTTCCATCGGTATTCTGGGAAACGTCATCCCATCGAAATCATACTTTACCCAGAGCCGTTTTTTTCTTTTCCCTTTTTAAATCCCTTTCGGGATATGCGTTTGCACGCATTAGATTCCACCAAGGAGAGGGGACTTTCCTCACTCTTTCGAGCGTAAGTCATCCTAGAGCCTTTCTCAACAGTCCTGGCGTCCCATTACGGGATTCCAATCCTTTCCCGTTTTGACGGAAAAGATCAGCGTCAACTCGGATCGCCACTCCTACTTAGCTACCCCTAACCCCTAGGTCATAGATTAAGTTTTCACAAAAGATTCCAAAATCAGTTTAGACAAATGCATTAATTGTACTATCAATAATTGTAACTCATTGCCATTTGTTAATAATATTTGCATGATTT
>DAICSO010000181.1:0-513 GCA_027368075.1 bacterium | reverse complement strand
TCCATGGAAGGTCATGCTTCAAAGCTAGTGCCTTCCACATCCTGTATGAAATCTGGGATGACTCCGCAAATAGTTTCCAGATAATAATTAAATTCCGTCCAGAATCATAATCCTTCGATCGAGGAAAACAACCATTTGAAAATGCGCCCGAGCCGGGATTCGAACCCGAATCTGAGGCTCCGCAGGCCCCTAGGATATCCAGATTACCCCACTCGGGCAGGGTAAGCATAATCGTGCATTGATAGAAAAATGTTGGTTTGTTAGCCTCAAGGTTTAATCATTTACGAAAATATACTGAGGTAGAAATGCCACTCCAGAAGGAATATGATATTGTCATCGTGGGAGCGGGGGTTCTTGGTTCCGCCCTTGCCTATGAACTCTCATTGACCTTTAGCGGGAGTATAGCCGTAATTGAGAAAGAGAACGGAGCAGGGCTGCATACTTCAACCAGGAATACTGGAGTCATACATCGCCCATTTTACCTCGAGCCAGAAAAGAAGAAACTATTTGCGG
>DAICSO010000180.1:0-514 GCA_027368075.1 bacterium | reverse complement strand
TACAAGAAAACTTACGCAAACCTAGTTACCCAGTTTTACTGGGATATGAGGAAAGGCAAGAGCCCGGTGATCTATGGAAACGGGGAACAGAAGAGGGACTTTGTATATGTTGGGGATGTGGTCAATGCGTTGATTCTGGCTGCGGAAAAGAACAGGGGATTCAACGTATATAACGTTGGTTACGGAAAGAATTACACCCTGAACGAGATGGTCGGAAAGCTCAACGGTCTACTTGGGACGTCCATCAAACCCAGTTACATCGAGATGCCGGTGAAGAACTATGTGATGGAAACGCTGGCTGATACTTCCAAGGCTGCTGAGAAAATAGGTTTCCGGGCCAGTGTAAGCCTTGACCAGGGTCTTTTGAAACTCAAGGAATATTACAAGTGATGATGCATGAGCAGGATGATCATGTCAAGGACCCCACTGAGGATCACCTTCGTGGGCGGGGGAACAGATCTGCCGGCATATTTCAGGCAGCACGGGCCGGGTGCGGTAGTCTCTGCAGCCATAA
>DAICSO010000017.1:0-23096 GCA_027368075.1 bacterium | reverse complement strand
GCAAAAGCTGGTAAATGCACTGGAATCAATTATGCAAACATTAAATATAAACGGTGCAATAAATTCTATAGGTTCAAGGCAGAGGATTCAGGGAAGACCCTGATCTACGTCAACCCGAAATACACATCACAGAAATGCTCAAAATGTGGATTCATTGATAAAAACAACAGGAAAGGTTCAGCGTTCCACTGCAAAAACAGCGATTTCAAGCTTCATGCCGACCTGAACGCCTCAAGAAACATTGAGGTACTCGGTAAATCTGGGTACTTCAGGCTGCTGTCAACCAGCCAATCGTTGCGGTTCGATGAATCCATGCCTACGGGCATGGGGGAGACCAGCAGCAAGCCCCCTGCGTCAGCGGGGGGTAGTTGACTCCAGTTTGGACTGAAGATCATGGACGTTTTTGACAAATTCTCGTTAAAGAAAAAAGGAAAAATACAAAAAACTTCAATGTCAGCCATAGCATCGCTGGAACAGAGGGCATACTTGGCTGCAAACTCCTATTACAATTTAGATATGACAGAACGCAGGAGGCTGATTGAGAAGTTTTCGGTCTCCGTTGAGAGTTTCTCCAACGAGCTGACTGATCTTGTAACCTCGGAGACGGGGAAACCTATAGAATATTCAAGAAATGAGTTGTCTGAATCCATTCACGCACTGAAGACCATTGAATCTGCCATCACCGCTCAGGCAGACAGGGATGATTTTTCACACACAGGATCGTTGCCAGGAAACCCAGCGTTAGCAGGTCCACTGATATTCAAGGCGTCCTACGCTAACCCTGCTCTTGATTTTATAACAGCGTCTGGGATCAGCCTCTTTACGGGAAAAGCACTGGTTTTTATACCTAGCACCATCGCTCCCCTCTCTGCTGCGGTGATCCTGGAAAAATCTGCTGGAATCTTCCCTGCAGATATGATCAATATTGTAAATGTCGACGAGGCTGGTTTTAGCAAGCTTCTGACCTCTGTTAATTTTAATACATTTGGTTTTTCAGGAAAACCTTCTGATTTCACGAATGTCATGAGGAAAGTCGGAATAAGAAGTTCTCTTTCCAGATTTTACGAGAACTATCCCGTTATAATATGGGACAATGAAAATGTCGACAGCATCATAGAGGATGTCACAGCTTCTTCGTTCTACGCTGGAAGTTGTTACTTCAATAGAGCCTGGAAAGTGATAGTAAAGAGCGATATCATGGACTATGTCAGGAACAGGATGCTGGAGATTTCCGGTAGAATCAAAGTTGGGGACCCAAGGGACCCCATGAACTCCATGGGTCCAGTAGCTGACAGTAAGGAGCTACTTGCTGCTTCTGTCTTTTCAGGCATGGTAAAAAGTGATCTTGGAGAGACAGCCTTAGCTGGTAAAGTACAGGGTAACGTTATGGAACCAATGTTGGTGATACCAAGAAAAAGGATAGAATTCTCAAATCCAAATATCGGTGCCCCATTGACATTGTTGACTAAGGCAGATTCCATTGAGGAAGCAATCACCATGGCAAATAATCGCCTGCCTGGATCCAATTGTTCCCTTTACATTGATCATATAGAGACCATGAAGAGTGCAGTTGCCAGACTGAATTATGCCTCTGTGCATGTCAACGATTTGCCAGGGATAAATGAAGTCCTATCAATGTTCATGGGAATGTTCAACCAACCCATTTCAGACCTTGGCGATTTGATTGCTAGAAACAGGTTGATCATTTAGCAGGATTGCGTTAAATATGCTTTTTTCCGGCCTGGATAGCCGGAGCGTATCATTCATTGCCTGATGGGTTTCATACGTTTTATGACTTCATTTCCGAATTCTGAGCATTTGAGTGGTTTTATGTTCAGGACTCTTGCCAGGTCCTGGGTCACTTTCTGATCCTTGTATGCCATGGTAATTGCATTGTCTAGTATTTCGGAAGGGGCATCCCATCCGATGTGCTTTAGCATCATGGCTCCGGAGAGCATTATCGACGTTGGATTTGCAATATCCATACTGGCATATTTTGGAGCTGTTCCGTGAACAGCTTCAAAGATCGCGTACACATCGCCTATATTTGCCCCAGGAGCTATTCCAAGACCGCCAACCTGAGCAGCCAGTGCATCTGACAGATAATCCCCATTAAGGTTGGTAGTGGCTATAACATCATAATCTTCTGTTCGCGTCAGAACCTGTTGGAACATATTGTCCGTAATCCTGTCCTTTATCAAGATCCTGTCTGAATATTTTTCTGGAGCCTTCAGATATTCCTCTTCAGTGACTGTCTTGTCCTTGAATTCTGAGGCGGCAACTTCGTAACCCCATTCCTTGAAGGCCCCCTCTGTATACTTCATTATGTTCCCCTTGTGAACGAGGGTAACACTTCTTCTCTTGTTGCTTATGGCATATTTAATGGCCATTCTGACCAGCCTGTTCGACCTGAACCTGCTTATGGGTTTCACGCCGACTCCAGTGTCATCTGTCAGGTTGATTGAATAGGTATCTGCAAGAAATTTCCTGAATTTGGCTGCCTCCTCTGAATTGTACTTCCACTCTATGCCGGCGTACAGGTCTTCGGTGTTTTCTCTGAAGACTACCATGTTCATCTTTTCCGGATTCTTTACAGGAGAGGGGACGCCGGGAAAATATCTTACCGGTCTTATGTTGGCATAAAGGTCAAACAGTTGCCTTAGAGTGACGTTGAGGCTCCTGAATCCCTCACCAATCGGGGTGGTAAGCGGCCCCTTGAGAACTATAATAGATTTCCTTATCTCCTCAAGTGAATCCTGTGGAAGATGTTGACCGGTGCTCTTATATGCTTCTTCTCCAGCCAGGATTTTTTTCCACTCAATGTGCTTTGAACCGCCGTAAGCTACTTCTACAGCCGCGTTTATTACCGAAATGGCCGTTTTTGAAATATCTGGGCCTATACCGTCTCCCTCAATGTAACCAATGCCTGGGTTATCCGGGACAAAAAGCTCAGAATTATTTCTTATTTCGATAGATGTCAAATTGATCATTTCATAATCGCGGATCGGAAATTATACTTTTGCCTGAAATTTAAGCCAAATTATAAACAATAAAAACGAATTTTGAACCGGTTGAAATCAAATTATTTTTATCCGTCAAGAAGATTGGCTGGAGGTGAATTTGTTCAACTTAATTTCGGCTTCGGATGAAGCGGTTTTCACGTACAAACGGAGATGCATGTGCCTATGATAACTATCGTACTGGGACTTCAATTTGGGGACGAGGGAAAGGGGAAGATTACCGATTACTTGAGCGATAGATACGATTCTGTCGTCAGGTTCAACGGGGGGAATAATGCAGGGCATACTGTGGTGAGTGAACTGGGCAAGTTCAAATTTCACCTGCTTCCATCCGGGAGCCTTAGGGCCGGAGAGGTTGTGCTAGGAAATGGTATGGTCATAGACCCGATCAGCCTGGTAGATGAGATCGCGATGCTCAGGAAATCGAGACCCCAGCTCAGGATACTGTTGAGCAAGAAGGCTCACGTTGTCACCGAGATACACAGGTACCTTGACAAGGCAGAGGAATCCAGAAGATCCTCCGGGAACATCGGCACAACCGCCAAGGGTATAGGTCCAACATATGAGGATAAGTACGCAAGAACGGGCATCAGGGTCATGGATCTGCTTTCGAGGGATTTGCTCAGACAGAAAATTGAGATTATTTATTCTATGAAGCAGTCCCTTCTTGAAGATTCACCTTTTTCCGGTGTGGCGGAGAGGGAAAAGGTAGCAGATCAGCTATACGATGCGGGAAAAAGCCTTGAGAAATATATGTCCGATGTTCATAATGCTCTTCAGCAGCATCTGGATCATGGAAAGAGCATTCTTTTCGAGGGGGCAAATGGCACTCTACTTGATGTGGATTTCGGGATATACCCATACGTAACCTCGTCAAACACCATTGCCGGAGCCGTGTGGTCAGGAACTGGATTCCCTGTAAGGAAAGTCGAAAGAATAATAGGGGTCGTTAAGGCTTTCACATCAAAGGTAGGTTCAGGACCGTTTCCAACCGAGATTTCAGGGAGCGAATCTGATTACCTTAGAGAAAAAGGGCAGGAATTTGGAACCACTACAGGTAGGCCGAGAAGAATTGGATGGCTGGATTTCCCGCTTCTCAGGTACTCCATAAAGCTTAATGACGTGGATACCCTCGCAATTACCAGGCTGGACACACTTGGAGGCATAGATAAGCTGAAGATATGTGAATCTTACAGAATCAATGGCAGGACCGTTGATGAATTTGATGGGTCAATGGATTTGAAGTCAGTAGAGCCTGTATACGTAGACCTGAAACCATGGAAATCCATGAACGGAAATGAGGCATTAGGTTACGTGAAAGAAGGCTATGAATCCCTGCCGGATGAAATGTATGATTACCTGCGCTACATAGAGGAAGGGACCGGAAAGAAGATAGAAGTGGCCTCAATAGGAGAGAACCGTGAAATGACCGTACACAGGAAAATGTAATTCTATGAAACGATGAGCTGTATAGGTGCGTGATCAGAACCCATAACGTCTTCCAGAATGGTGGAAGACCTGATTCTTGATACCAAGGAACGGGATGCGATAAAGTAGTCGATTCTCCAGCCTATGTTTTTCTCCCGTGCGTTATTCATGTTTGACCACCAGCTGTAGTGGCCTCCATCCTTGGTGAATATCCTGAAGGTATCCACCAGTCCAGCTTCCATGAAACTGCTGAATGAATCCCGCTCCTCTTTGGTAAAACCGTGAGTGCCTTCATTCTCCCTCGGTCTTGCTAAATCCAGCTCCGTATGTGCGACGTTGAAATCCCCGCAGGCTATCACGGGCTTCTTCCTTTGAAGTTCTATCATCAGATCAAGGAACAGCCTGTTAAAATCTGCCTTGAATCCAAGTCTCGCCAGATCCCGTTGAGAATTCGGAAAATATGCGTTCACAAAGTAAATGTCGCCCTCATCGACGATCTGCAATCTCCCTTCGTCATCAAACCTGTTGTCACCAATGCCATTGGTCACGCCGATTCCGGGAATTCTTGAGAAAATTAATGTTCCACTGTACCCCTTCTTCTTAGCCGGGTTTATGAAACACCGGTACCCCTCTTCTGACAGTTCGGATGGCATATCAAAATAATCGGACTTGACTTCCTGAACAGCCATTATGTCCGGTTTTGTCCTTATGATAAACTGAACGAGGCCTTTCCTGACAGCTGCTCTTATGCCATTGACATTCCAGGAAATCAGTTTCATCTCTAGAGCCGTAGAGAATATTCTTAGGCGTTATATATAATAATTGAGCACACCATCATTTCCATTTCCATGTCCTGCCCTGAAATTGATTTCTTATACTGTACAGTTAAATGTAAAAATTAATCACTTGCCTATCCATAAACAACGGATAATATGCATGAAATTGTTAGGGCCCCGAGGGGTAATGCATTAAACACAAAGGGCTGGCAGCAGGAAGGTGCGCTCAGGCTTCTCATGAATAACCTTGACCCGGAAGTCGCAAAGGATCCAGAGAACCTGATCGTATATGGAGGAAGGGGGAAGGCAGCAAGGAACTGGGATGCCTTTGATAAAATTGTTGAATCTTTGAAATCTATGGATAACGACGAGACTCTGCTTGTACAGTCGGGAAAGCCCGTTGGGATTTTCAGGACAGGCGCGGACGTACCGCGAGTTATTATATCCAATGCTCAGATTGTTCCGAAATGGGCTACCGACGATGTATTCTGGGAACTTGAAAGGAAGGGGCTAACAATGTTCGGCCAGATGACCGCGGGATCGTGGATCTATATAGGTACCCAGGGAGTATTGCAGGGAACCTACGAAACCATATACGCTCTTGCAAGGAAGGAATTCGGGCAGAATGATCTTAATGGTAAATGGGTACTTTCCTCCGGCCTTGGAGAGATGGGTGGAGCACAGCCACTGGCTATAACAATGAATAAGGGCGTCGGTATAATCGTGGAGATCGATGAGGCAAAGATAAAGAGGAGGTTGCATGACAGGTACCTTGACGTGGAAACCGACTCCCTGGAAAAGGCCCTGAAGATGAAAGATGAGGCCATCCAGAGCGGAAAGTCGATCTCAATAGGGCTTCTTGGTAATGCGGCAACAGTGTATACTGAACTTAACAGGATGGGTATAATTCCAGATGTTGTGACAGATCAGACGGCAGCACATGACATCAACATAGGTTACATACCTGAGGGGCTCACGCTAAGAGAGGCTGATTCATTAAGATCCTCCGATATAGGCAGGTATCATAAGATGGTATATTCTTCAATCGTGAAGGAGGTGAGGGCAATTCTCTGGTTCAAGTCTAAGGGTTCCAGGGTGTTTGACTATGGCAACAATCTCAGAGGCAGAGCAAATGAAGCTGGGCTGAAGGATGCGTTCCAGATCCCTGGTTACGTGCCCTCGTACATCAGAGATCTCTTTGCAATCGGATCCGGACCGTTCAGATGGGTGGCTTTGACAGGAGAGAAAGAAGACATTTACAGGATAGATGACAGGCTTATCCAGACGTTTTCAAAGTCTAATCCTCATCTTGCTTCCTGGATTGCACTTGCAAAGGAAAGGGTCCATTTTCAGGGACTTCCGGCAAGAATATGCTATGCCGCCTATGGAGAAAGAGAACAGATTGGCCTGCTTATAAACAATATGGTTCGCGACGGCACTGTCAGCGGGCCGGTAGCGATAGGCAGGGACCATCACGATACCGGATCAGTTGCATCACCATACAGGGAAACCGAGGCGATGAAGGACGGCAGTGATGCTATTGCGGACTGGCCGGTCCTTAACGTCATCCTGAACGCCATATCAGGTGCTTCCTGGGTATCTCTTCACCACGGTGGTGGAACAGGGATCGGAAATGCGATTCATGGTGGGTTTGTAATCGTGGCCGACGGAACATCAGATGCCGAGAAGAGAATAAGAAAGGTTCTCAACGCTGATCCCGGGCTTGGTGTTATAAGACATGCAGATGCCGGATATGAATCGTCGATAAATGTCATCAAGGGGAAGCCAGGATTCAGATCCCCTTATTTCTGAATCCTGCGCACAAGGCGATCGACTAAAAAGATTAATCTATAATTTAACGATGGATACTCAATGACTCTGAAAGCTGTTATAATGGCTGGAGGAAAGGGTACGAGATTGCGACCTATAACCTACTCGATTCCAAAGCCGCTTGTTCCAATAGCCGGGAAACCTTGCATTGGGTTTGCTCTGGATTCCTATTTCAAGGCTGGAATCAGGGATGCAATCATAACTACGGGCTATAAATTTGAATCCCTGATTAACGGAGTGCTTGCTTTCAAGAATGAGAACCAGAACATCCTCTTTTCTGTTGAGAAGGAACCTGCGGGAACTGCAGGCAGCGTCAAACTTGTATCAAAGTTCATCGATGACACCTTTATAGTGGGAAGCGGCGATACGCTTTCCGATTTCAACATAGGAGAAATCATAAAGTTCCACCGGCAGAAGAAATCAAAACTGACCATAGTCCTTACCCGCGTTGACGACACATCTCAATTCGGCATAGTTGACCTGGAGGATGGGATTGTTACAAGATTTCTGGAGAAGCCGTCACCTGACCAGTCATTTTCAAACCTGATAAACACAGGCATTTACGTTATGGAGCCGGAAATACTCGATTCAATACCATCCGGCAGACCCTATGATTTTGCCAAGGACTTGTTCCCAAAACTGCTGAAGGAGGGAATGAGCATAACCGGCTACCCGGCTGAGGGGACCTGGCTCGATGCAGGCAGGCCGAAGGATATGATCCTCGCAAATCAGCTGATGACAGAAAAATACGGTACAAAGATAACCGGGAATGGCTTCACCGGGAAGGCCATAATAAAAACGCCTATTGAGACCGCAGATAACCTCAGGGTTGATGGCCCAATTTACATAGGAGAAAATGTATCCATTGGAAAGAACGTTACCATAAGAGGTTCAGCCATATACAACAGCGTCAGTATTGGAGATAACGTAACAATAGAGGATTCCATAATGATGGACAATACAAGGGTACAGAACGGAAGCAGAATTGAGAAATCGGTAATAATGAAGTACACTGCAATAGGAGAGGAATGCGAGATCAGCGAAAGTGTGCTTTCTCCAAAGCTCAACCTTCAGAGCAAGTCCAGAATTTATAACGTGTCTCTTTCGTCGGAAATACTTGACGACGAAGTCTGATGGTAAATTAATAGAAAGTTGCGCATAAAATTTGAATTTCTACCATATCAGATTCAGAGGAAACCTGCCTTCTGAAGTATGAGAAGATCCTCTGTAGTCAACTGTTCGCCATTCTTGAATTTCTCGAACAGCGTCGTTGCTGTTTTCTGCAGCTCCCCCTCTTTCTCTTTCTTCTTGGTAGTCTTTGTCTTTGTCCGGATGCTCGATATCACCTTCTCCATGTCACGAAGGTCGTTCCTGGCCTGGATAAATGCCTCATGCCTCCTTTCTGATTCCTGGCTCAGTTTGATGAACTGCTCATGGTATTCATCAGCCTTCTTCCTCACTTCATCAAGCTCCTGGAGCTGTGAATTGATGGATTCACTGATTTCTGTTATCTGATTGGATATTCCTTCTATATCCTTTTTCAGGGCTTCTCCCAGGTCTTTCTCTTTCTTTATCTGATCATTGATTTCCCGGATCTTGTCGTTTCCTTCAAGCTCTACATCCCGCTGCTTCTTCATCTTCTTGATTTCGTTAGTAAGTTTCTTGATCTCTGAAACTATCTTCAGCTCCTCAGTCTTGTTGAGTTCAGTTGTTTGCTGTCTTATTTCCAGTCTCTGCAACTCTTTTTCCCTCATCCTGAGATCCTTGGGGTCAACGCCCTGAATATTTGACGTGTCCCTTATTCTACGGTATTCCTTTCTTAATTCCGAGAGCTTGGCATAGTGATCTTCCTTTTCTGCCCTCATTTTCTGGACTTTGTCAATAAGTTCGTTTTTATCAGCGATTTTCTTTTTGACTTCCTCCCTCATTTCGCGTACTTTTGCATTAAGAATGTCTCTTTGCTCTGCAAAATGATGGCTATCATCCGAAGCTTCGTCACGCTTTCGGATTTCCTCGTCGACAATTTTTCGAACAACATCCCGTTTCTGCTCTATTTCTTGAAGGAGATCAGTCATGTTTACACATCGAATTAAAATTTTACCTTAATCTTGCTACACGATATATAATTTTCTACAAACAATGTGCTGATACGTGCACACTTTCCCAAGATATAGCCACTGCATACCTTGGTTGCCACCATACAGGGTTCGATAACTTCCGAGAAAAACCTCAAGGATAGATTATAATCACTGCTTGGCATGTCAAAAAATGGACCAAGAAATGATAATACCAATGATCACTCCGTTCAGGAATAACCAGATAGACAGGGAAGGATTGCTGGCCTTCATTAGCTATGCTGAGAAGAATAAATTTGACGGGATCTTTGCAGCCAGCTCAA
Source organism: bacterium (assembly GCA_027368075.1). Taxonomy (GTDB): domain Archaea; phylum Thermoplasmatota; class Thermoplasmata; order Thermoplasmatales; family Thermoplasmataceae; genus B-DKE. Next base: position 13,644 of record DAICSO010000017.1, on the reverse strand, counting down.
CTGGAGGATTTGCTTCCCTTTCATTTGATCAGCACAGGGAATTCCTGAGGTGGGTAATGGAACTGAGTCACGGAATAGACCTGTTTGCTGGAGTAACGAGAAGCAGCCTGGACGAAACAATACACATGACAAAAGCCGCGGTTGACCTTGGTTATGAGAAAATAGTGGCAATCAATCCCTTCTATCATAAGTATTCACAGGATTCCATAATAAGATTCTATGATGAAGTGCTCGGGAACTGCGACTATGAGGTTTACGCGTACAACAACCCTTCACTGAGCGGAAACGAGATTCTTCCTGAAACCATAAGCAAGATCAGGGAAAGGCATGACAACCTTGCAGGACTTAAGGACAGTGGGAACAATATGCAACGCTTCAAGGAGTTCATGAAAATACCTGGAATTAAGATATATCAGGGTAAGGATGCTCTTCTCTACGAATCATTAAAGTTGGGGGCGACTGGAGGCGTTTGCTCCTCAGCCAATTTCTGCCTCAACACACTCCGCCTGGCAAAAAATTCTCCGGATTCTCCGTCTATAGCTGAAAGAACTTCTAAACTGATGGATCTCTTAGGCAGATATGAAACTCCTTCGATACAGAACTATCTCTTCAGAACACAGATACTTGGAGAAAAGAACCCAAGGAATTACGTGAACAAGCCATTCGGAGACGTTGTCCACCCTCCAAGCAATGAACTTCTCGAGTCACTGCTCATTTTACCGTGACACACTTTATGCAGGGTAAGAGACATAGACCATATTCACCTAAGGGAGATTTCAGGTTCAAGAGCCATTGCCGTCTCCTCCCAATCTGTATGCGGAAAGGGGTGTGTACAGACTTGTAAAGTATTTTTGTCACAAATGAAGTTTATTTACCAAAGAAAGATAAGGAAAGAGTGGAAGAGGACGTGAAGCATGGGGGCGATATCTGGAGTTTTTCCACAAGTTCAGGAGTCTCTTTTGAAGATATTATCGATCTCAGTTCAAACGCCAATGATTTTTATTTTCCAAAAATTGATTTCACCAGTGCTTCATCCTCTATTAGATATTACCCGGAAGTCGATCTTTCCGTGTTCAAAGAGAAGTTGTCAAAACTCTGCCTTGTCAGCAAGGCTAATGTTTTCCTGACCGCAGGACTGACCGACTTCATATATCAGCATATGAATAGGCAAGCAGGCAGGACTGCGATAGTCCTGACTCCTTCCTACGGGGAATTAGAAAACTCAGGGATCGCATTGGGCGTTCATACTGTTCGCATTCCAGCAAGAATCGTATACAACAACCCAAAAATACTGAGAAATTACAGATTTTCCACCATAGTGATATCGAGACCAGAACCTCCAATTGGAAATTTTACAGACTTCGATCGAATAGAGAGTTTGCTGAATATCGCAGATGAAGCACGTGCGTCAACCGTCATTGATGAGGCGTTTATAGATTTTGTATTGCATTATGACCGGGCTGAGGCACAAAAAATGATAGAAAGTCACAGTTCAGTATACCTTGGCAGGTCCCTGACAAAAGTGTTGCCATTCCCGGGACTCAGAATCGGTTATGTCCTGGCCTCCCGGGAATCCATAGAAGACCTTGAATCCAAGGGCAGGCCATGGAGGATTGGTCAATTTGACCTGAGCGTGTTGAGGCAGGTTGATCTCTCGTTTATCGATGATCTGCCGGGTAAGGTGAACGGGGAAAGACAATATCTTATCAAGAATATGCATGAACTTGGATACCTGGTTGTCGGAGATCCAGCAGCCAACTTCGTCACTTTCAAAACACCCTCTGGCGTAGAGTGCAAGGATCTCAGTCGTTTCCTCGCAAAACATGGAATCATGATCAGGTGCCTGGGAAGCTTTGGTTCCTTTGATGAATCATACATTAGGGTTGCGGTAAAGAGAAGAGAATTTCTTGACAGATTTATGGATGCAGTGAGGTTATTTAGACATGACGGGTAGACTTATACAGGTTGTTGGAACATCATCAGGTGCGGGAAAAACGACGATGGTACTTGCCCTATGCAGGCACTTCAACAATCGCGGGTTGAAAGTTACGCCGTTCAAAGCCGTGAACATGTCGTTGAACTCAGTTTCGCTGCGCGACGGCTCAGAGATATCAAGGGCACAATGGGTACAGGCACTGGGTGCACGGATTTATCCAAAAAAGGAAACGAATCCCATACTTTTGAAGCCGCAGGGAGACGGATCACAGGTAATCTCGGAAGGTAGACCTGTTGGGAAGATGGCCATAGATGAATACTATGGGTGGATGAAAAGTAAGGGAAGGACCATCGTACTGAAATCACTGAACTACCTTCTCGAGAACTATGATCTGGTCATTGCAGAGGGGGCCGGTTCAGCTGCGGAGATAAATATGGAAGACAGGGATCTCGGAAACACTTTCATTGCAAGACAGGGTAAATTTCCTGTTATCATCATCGGAGATATTGATAGGGGAGGAGTATTCGCTTCACTTTATGGCACATACAGTCTAATGCCGGACCGGGACCTTGTGAAACTATTCATTATAAACAGGATGAGGGGAAAGTTCTCTCTTCTGAATCCGGGCATAGAAAAGCTGGAAAGGTTGACAGGCATTAGAACTGCGGGAGTAATACCATATATCGGAAATATAAACCTACCAGGGGAGGATTCCTTGGATTACCCAAACCTGAGATCACCCAGAGCCAGGGTTGCGGTCATAAGGTATCCGTACATGGAAAATTACAGCGATCTTGACCTTCTGATTATGACCGGAAACATTACCTACGTTGACGAAAGTAATGCAGAGGTGATAGACGAATCAAGCCTGATAATACTGCCCGGGTCTAAAATTGTCGGGTATGATCTTGATTATGTCATTGATTCCAGCATAGCGGCGAGAATATCTTCTGCCCTGGCAAGGGGAGCCAGGGTTCTGGGGATATGTGGAGGTTACCAGATGCTGGGAAAGACAATTTCTGATCCCAATGGAGTCCAGATAGGAAGCACCAGGAATGGCCTGGGGTTGCTGGATATAGACGTAATTTACCAAGAGAAAAAGACTACCAGAGAAGTAACTTATAGAATTGCTCAGGACATAATTCCAGAAGGAAAGGTGCGAAACGGTTATGAGATTCACTACGGGATAATAAGCAGAAACGGAGAGAAACCTTTGCTTCTTACAGAACTGGGAGATGAGGGATCGATGTCGCGGGATGGGAAAGTTATGGGTACAAACATTCATGGAATTCTTGAAAACGTGGAGTTTTTACGTTATCTAATCGGGCCGATAGACCTGAAGATTCCCTACGAGGATCTACTCGATTCAAACATTGAGAGAATGACCAATATTTTTATTGATAACATGGATATTAGAGAGATAGAGAAACTCGCGGGAATGAATGACCAAAAGTGAATGAACTTCCCGTATGGGTATTTCGACGGCTGATGGCTTGGAGCAAACAGATATATGGAAATGAATAGGTTTGGCCTCAATGATGGGTTGATCAGACCTGATTGCGACAGGAACCTGGAAAATTTACGTTTACACGTTGATAGGTGGAATGCTCTCCACGGAATTTGCAATGAAAGTGTGAATCACGGACTTTTTGCTTTTATGAAGAGCACCGCCAGACAGACCGATATCAATAAGTACGATGCGCCCGGCGACTCACTTTCTTCAAAACTGACTTCTTTTGAACCAGAAATTAATAAGGAGGGCTGTCAGTGATCATTCCCACCATTCTTGCTGAACTCATAATACTGATGGGTGCAGTGATCATCGATGTGATATTCGGAGAACCAAAGGAATATTTGCACCCAGTTGCACTTGTTGGGAAATTATCTTCAAGAACTGAAAAGTCATTCATGAAACTTGGCAACAAAGTCCTTGCTGGGTTTGTTTTCCTTGTCGTGATCATCCTTGTCTTCACAGTTCCGCTATACATTGTTTTGAAAATAGTATCCTCTGTCCAGTTCCTCTATTTCATCGTGGCGATGATAGCGTTCAAGACCACATTTTCGATCACCTCCATGGGAGATCATGTTAAGCCGATAGTGAGAGCCCTTGAAACAAATGATATTGAAACTGCACGGACAAAGCTCTCTCTCATTGTTAGGAGGGAAACAAAGGACATGGATGCCACGCACATATGCTCTGCAACAATAGAGACGATTTCAGAAGGATTAGTTGACGGTTTTCTTACTCCTATGATGTTTTTCGCGCTCTTTGGAATAATCGGGGCATTTTTTGCAAGAATCGTCAATACCATGGATTCCATGATAGGATACAGGAACCGCCAGTATTTTGAATTCGGCAGATGGACTGCAATAGCCGATACGCTGATAAACTACATACCTGCAAGGGTATCCGCTGCAATCATCTCCTTCAGCTCTGAGCTTCTAAACTACAGGGTACAGAGCGTTCCACTGAGGGAAGTTCGGGTGCTTACGGAAAGCACCAATGCCGGCTGGCCAATGGGATCAATTGCCACATCCCTGAACATAAAGCTAGAGAAATATGGACATTACGTACTGAATGAAAATGGCTTTGAACCTAGCGTTGGCGATATCAAGCGCACAATGAACATTTATTATACATCTATCTACCTTTCGTTCCTGATTTTCATTTTACCGATCATGATAATAGTATTCCTGCTCGAGGTTGTATGGTGAACGAACCGATATCTGGAAATGAAACTGTCAGGAGCGAGATAATTGCGGCTCGCGATAGCATAGTATTCCTCCTTCTGGCTGGAACGTCAAATGTGTCACTCAACCCTGGGATATCTGCAGCAGGGGCTACCCCAGAACTCACTCGATTGACACCGGTCGTTGACTCGGAGATTATCTTTTCCGGAAATTGCTTTAGCCTTGACGTACCTCCCATGACCCCAGAAGGAATACCTACCCCAGCCATTGTCACCAGGGCATGTCTTGACAGAATCGGTGTGAACGTGATTATTGTGGACGCAGGACTCGCAGCCACCCCTCAAGTACCGTTCATATCCGGAAACCTCGGAGCGTCGCTTGATCCATCAATTGAAAAAGCACTACCGGAATTTCAGAAAGCTCTTGATTTCGGGAAATACGTTGGATCACTGATCTCAGGATACAAAGTGATCTTCGTGGGTGAAAGCGTGCCTGGTGGAACGACAACTGCACAGGCAGTCATGAAATGCGTCGGGAACAATTTCAACACAAGCAGCAGTTTACCCAGCGATCCTGATAGGGAGAAGTTTCGATTGATCAAGAAGGCACAGCAAAGGCTTGGAGATACTGAACTTAAAGCAGATCAATGCATTGCAGAGTACGGAGATTATATGATGCCCGTTGCACTGGGAATAAGCAGTTCATTGCAGGAAAGCACACTGGTATACTGCGGTGGAACACAGATGGCTAATGTTTTCAGCCTTGACAGGATGGTCAACAAGCGGACAGCGAAACGTTATGTTGCTACAACAAAATGGGTGATTGATCACCGTCCCGAAACCATGAAAAAACTTGTTGGAAATGAAAACCTGATAATCTCAAACATAGACTTCAGCACCATGCCACACCAGGGACTGAGAGAATATGAAAATGGGCATGTACGGGAAGGTGCCGGCATGGGGGGAGCTTTTGCTCTTTATAGCATCTTGAATGGAAACATGAAGGAGCTGTACAACGACATATCAAGCCTTTATGAGAGGCTCAGTTCCTAAAATCAATTCAGGCTTGAATTCACCTTTCTTAAGTAGGCAACCGGATCATCAGAATTATAGATGGATCTTCCAATTATAATGAAGTCTGCACCGTGTCTGATGGCTTCTGAAGGTGTTCCTCCCTGAGCACCTATTCCTGGAGAGATGATGCATCTCTTTCCTGCTAGCGCTCTGATGTGATCCAGCATCTGCAGATTATTTCCCGGTGCAACAAAACCATAAACACCACATTCTTTGGACATTTCTATCATCTTATCGGTGTGCAGGTCCATGAAATCCCTTGATCCGCTGTTGCTCATTGATACGACTGAAAACACCTTCATTTCTCCTGATTCCATGACCAGAGAATCCATAGAATCCCTGCCGGTGAATTGATGTGATATTATTCCCCAGGCACCGTTTTCCCTAGCTTTTCTTGCAATCAACGCATTTGTATTTGGTACATCCGCTATTTTGAAATCGCATATAACAGGAGAGAATTCAGACAACTTCCTTACGATACTTATTCCCTCACTCATTACCAGCGGCCAGTTGACCTTTATGTAGGCAACTTCATCCTTTATCTGACCGGCTATTCGGATTGCTTCCCTGGAGTCAAACACATCAAGGGCGGCAATAACTCTTTTCGCTGCCGGCATATAATCAACGATTTCTCCTGAATATATAATAATTTGTCAAGTGTCAACTACCAACCCCTGAAGGAGTTGGCTTGCTGCTGGTCTCCCCCATGTCCGTAGACATGGATTCATCGAACCGCAACGATTGGTTGTGGCGTCATAACAGGCAAACGCTCCTCTCTATTTCACAATACAGGGGAAATTATGCAACGCACTTTCAAGTATATAAAAAATCTGCAGGATTGAGTATCAGGAAACTATGTCTATTTCCTGCTCCTGCTCATCACCGGCAAGCAGTTTTCTGAGCTGTTTGGCGTCAGCACGATTGGCTAGCATGTACGGGGATTTGACTCCTGTAAGCAGAACAAGTACCCTTATCTTCTTGTTATAGAATCGTTCCACGCTTGCTCCCCATATTATTTTTGCATTTGGATTAATGCGCTTTTGAACTTCGTTTGTTGCGCTTTCTGCTTCGCTAACTGTCATGTCATATCCGCCTATGATGCGTACTATGCAATTCCTGGCATCGCTTATGTCTGCTTCCACTAGTCTTGAAGTCATTGCTTCGTTTATGGCCCTCAGAACTCTGTCATCGCCAACATTGGATTCGCCAGTCCCGACCATTGCCACGCCGCCATCCTTCATTACTGCCTTAACGTCTGCATAATCAACGTTTATTATCCCAGTCAGGGTTATGAGTTCCGTCATTCCCTTTATTGTTTCACCAAGCAAGGTGTCAGCATAACCGAAGGCGGTCTCTATGGATAGCCCGGGCACCTCTTCAAGCAGCTTGTCATTAGGTATGGCGATCACTGTGTCTGAATATTGTGCAAGTTTTTCCAGCCCGTTAAGGGCGTTCTCCATACGGATATCTCCCTCTGATTTGAATGGGAGAGTGACAATTGAGATTACTGTGGAACCGGCATCCTTGGCAGATTTAGCTATGACAGGGGATGCCCCTGTTCCAGTGCCACCTCCAAGTCCACACGTGATAAAAGTAATATCAGTGCCATAGGTCATCTTCTGTATGGGGATTATGTCTTCCAGTGCGCAGTTCTCCCCTATTTTTGGTTCTGCTCCCGTGCCATCTCCGCCCATGAGATTCCTGCCTATCAGCATTTTCTTCCGTGTTCTTAGGCTCAAGAGATGCTTTGCATCAGTATTTACTGCAACTAACTCTGCCCCATTTACTCCAGTCAAATTGAGGCGTTCGACAGTATTGCACCCCCCTCCACCGCAGCCAACAATTTTTATCCTGACTTTCTGCTTGTTCGCGATTTCTGCAATCCTTACATCCTCTGGTGCTGGAGGAAAATTGTCGAAACCATCCCAGAATCCTGACTCGGATACCTCTTCTTCAAGTAACACCGATTTAGAAATTATATCCATTATGTCATTCATATGTCTGATAATATGTGTTAAACTGTATTTAAATGTTTGTTTCCTATTTTCGCTTTATTTTAGCCATTTTTTCTTAACGGTTAAATTTGTGTTGAATTAATATTTCAAATGTTTTGTCAGACAAAAATACCAATTGGCTTTAACTAAACTTACAAACGGTTTTTAATTCTCTATCTATACCGTAATGTATGCTGAAGGATGTCCTGCTAAATTCCGGGGCCATTAAAATAGGCGATTTTGTACTTACTTCTGGCAAGAAGTCGTCTTACTACGTCGACATAAAGGAGGCGGCCACTGACCCAAAAGTCCTGAATGCAATTTCTGTTGAGATATCAAAAAATATAACTGCTCAGAAGATCGCTGGAATGGAACTTGGTGCAGTCCCTCTCGTTGTATCTGTCTCTCTTTTAAGAACAATACCATACGTGATACTCAGAAAGGAAAGATCCCATGGCACCAAGAAACTGACAGTGGGTAAGATTGGAGCCGGGGAGGAAATAGATATGATAGAGGACGTTGTCACTACCGGCAATTCTCTCATGAAGGCCATAAACATAGTCAGGGACAACGGTGGCGTCGTAAGAAGAGCCGTTTGTGTGGTCGACAGAATGGACGGCGGATCGGAGTTGATGAGAGAAAATGGTGTTGAGCTGATACCGCTTCTAAAAATTTCTGACCTTGAAAATATCAGCTGAGAGAATCGTCGATTCTTCCGATCTCTATCGGAGTTGTAGACTTGCCTACAAATATTCCCTTACTGTTTGCAAGGATTGATGACCCCACGAAAATGCTGCCAAAATTTGCCGTGCCGGGCTTGGCATTTACCTTGAATAAATCGCTTATCTTCTTAAGTTCCTCATCCGTGGTTTCCGGTGAAACCAGCATCCCCTTGTTTGTTACTACGCCCACGCTTCCGACAGTCTTAACACCGCCAATTGTGTCCTTTACAACTTCTACACCAAGCGCATCTTCAATCTTCTTTCTTGAAGATTCTGTGAATGCCTTGTGAATCATGGCGGCATGGTCGTTTGTGATAATGTCATTGCCTATGGCATTTATCTTGTCCTTCAGAAAAAGGACATTCCTGTCTCCATAAATTTTGTGAGATGTTCCATTTTCAGCACTGCTTGAGAGAATTATTCCATTGGAGTTCATAACAGAAAGGCAGCCAATTAAGTAGGAATTGTCAATTATTGTTCTTATTGCTTTGACTCCAAGAATTTCCTCAAATTCCTTTTCTGCACTCTCTGGCATTGTTTTGGGAATGAGGGCAATGTCGTCCCACACACGGGAATAAACCCCAATAAAATCGCTATCCAAAATTGATAATTTTTTTATCATGTAATTTTAATCTATGGCAATAGAACTTCCGTTGTTCCTTCCTGAAGTTTTATAATCTTTACCTGGATGGATGATGGAATTTTTTTCTTGCCTCTTGACCAAATAAGTTCGTTGACCCTGCTGTCTACCCAGATCTTATCCGGTTCTGCCTTGGAGAATCTGGCAACGCTCTCTTTTATTATCTTAACAGCAGTGTCGGCTCTTCTGGAGCGTGAGGATAATTTTGCCTTCCTCAGGGGAATCATCAAAAGCATCTCGTTGCTAACCTGATTTTCTACCATATGTTCACCTCAGAGCTTAAGCCCGTTTCTTCTCCAGTTTCGTCTTCTGGGATTCTGGGTTACATGCCTGTCTGTCCTCATCATTACCCAGCCAGGAACTCTCCTGTTTTCGTTTATTCTTTTCATTAATCTTATTTTTCTTCCTGTCTCTTTGTTTCGGCTCATTTATCTCTCCTCTCAATCTTGGTTTCTCTCTTGGTTTCTAGGAATTTTGAAAGTATATCCTTTATATCCGTATCTGTGAGTAACCTATTAACTCTTCCCATATTTGCCAGCTGGATAAGCTGGTTTTCCACATTTTCAGCCAGATCCGGGCGTACCAGTCTTACGTTGCTCAGCCTGTCTCTGGCCTCAGGTGAAAGTATCTGTCTCAAGACTTGCTGCCTCCTAGCACGCTCAAGTTCCTGAGCCTGTCTTTGCTGCTCAGCCAGCTGCTGATCGTTTGACGATCTGCTGAGTTCCTCCATCTTTCTTCGTCTTATTTCGTTGAGCTCGTCATCATTCTCCATCTTAATCACTCATCCGAAGAACCTTTGTTGGTTGCTTGCTTCACTGAAACTTGGTTTCAATGAACAGATGTCGTTTAACCGATTGGAAAAACCTATAAAACTGTTCCCAATTTATTAGAGATATTTTTCCATGCTCTTGTCGGTCTCTACAACGGCCTTCATAACGCCATTCACGGCTTTGTCTATGAATGCCTGACCCTGCGGTGATATTTGCCTACCTCTCTGGTTTTTCTTCACGTATCCTATCTTTTCAAGAGTTTCAAGCATGTGTCTTACAATTGCCCTGCTGCCTGTCCCCGGATGATACATCCTGGATCCACTGTCTACACGTCCACCATATTCCGCACTGAGCCTTGATATTCCTATTGGGCCCATAACATACACCTTTCTCAGGGTTGACGCTAGTCTCCTGTAATACCAGTCAGGCTGTTCCCATGCTTTTTCCTTGTGTATTCCAGCTTTTACATACTTCAACCAGTCAGGTGATTCCAGTCTTTTATCTTCACTGAAAGCTTCCGCCATCTTGTTTATGAGCTTCTGTGTGGGAGCTTTTTTAACATCTGCCATTTATCATCACGACTTGGCGATATTAAAATACGATTAATAATTCTTTCGTGGATGAATGCCTGCATTATAATTTTGTTGAGAGATAAATAATATCGTCATTCAATGGATGTTTCTATTCTCCAAGCCCATAATCCAGTACCCGTAGCTCAACATACCTCCTGACGCTTTGCTTACATCTCTCTCAATCATCTCGATGCCTTTACACTCCAGAATATTACTGCAAAAATCAGTATGTTAAAGATGGATTCAAAATAAATGAATGAGTTTGAATTTGTATAGAACGAGTGAAAAACCGCAAAGGTAGCAAAGTTTCCCGCCATTGCCGAAAGAGCAATCAGGGAAAGTGAATATATGAATAGAAGCACGTAAACTATATTTCCACCGAAGGAATAGAAATTCACCGTTCTGGCACCCTCCGATACCTTGCCCTTCAGCCATTTCAGATTAAACATCGATGTATAGGAATATGCCACTATAACGTTAAAAAGCAGAAAGAAACTGACCAATAGCCCCATACCGTTTAGAGCAGTGATCATCACGGTCAGAGGGGAAACTATCATGACAAAAAGAAATATACCGACCGCCGACTTGGAGAAAATCTGTTCGCTGTTCCTGAGCGGGAGTGAGTTGATGACCTCTATCCCATTCCCTTCTGAAGCCATGAGCACGAGCGAGTAGAATGTAGAGGATATTATAACTATAGAGAGCAGAGAGTAGTACAGCGAAGAAATATCACTATTTCTTGCCGTTCCGAAAACCAAGAGAGGAAGAATTGTCGGGAGAACAAAAATAGCTGGTAGGAATATCAGGATAATATTCTGTGACTTCCTGATAATACCACGTATGTCTTTCAGGAATAACGAGGAGAGAAAACCATACATCCTGAAGTTCCAGGAAGAAACTTTCTTGCCTGACACCATATTTGGAGAATTTGAGAGAACTGCGAATATTCTCTGCTTGATAAGAGAGAAAGCTACCAGAAATACAGCAAGATAGAATGTCGTAACACCAACGTCGGCGATAAAATTTGGGTTCACTGGAGAAGCCTGGAAAACTACGGTGGTAACGTTTAGAAGTGGAACCATGATCCCAAATAGGCCCCCAGTTCTTGGGATGTTATCCACCAGTATGCCTGGAAAATAGATCATAATTTCAAATAGCGCAAAAACTCCTATTATTACCGTCATCCTCAATGCGCCCTTGAGGGAGCTGATAAGAGGCGATCTTTCACTGGATATTCTCTTCCTCACAGACATGTAAATAATTGCCCCAACAGTATATCCGAACATTATTATGGATAGCAGCCAGGCGGTACCGAGGAAAAGTGTTTCGTATGATGAGAATTTAATGGCATATACTACCAGAACCGGAACCACTATGAATATTGAAGATGATCCATTGTACTTAAGCCATGACATGAAAAGTATATCATCGCCACCGTTCACCGGCAGTATTCCAAGGGGTTCAACAAGTCTATGACTTCCAAGGGTATTGAAGAAAATGAAAGAATTGTATATGCTCATAGATAGAGTGTAGGCAAAAAGTACAAAGCCAACATCTGCAACCGCTTTTTCTGGAGTAGGAGAAAAAAGTGCCGGAAAAATCATTACCAGGGAGAAGATTATAAGCATGATGGCGGTGAAGCCATAATTCAGGAAAATCATCCTGTTAAAATATTTGTTAGGGCTTGAATTCAAGCGGCTAATCTTGTTCTGGAACTGGGCTGAATTCCTTAGCCCGATATATCTTTGCTCAACAATGAGAGTACGCTCCACCAGTTGCCGCGACAGTTTCATCTTCTCAGCGATTCCTTCAGAGACGAAACTATTTCCTGGATATTCTCATTGCCCGTTAACTTCAGGAAAATATCCTCAAGATTAGTTTCCGAATTTCCCGACGATTCCCTTAACTCCTTCATGGTTCCCACCGAAACGATCGTTCCCTGATACAGAATTGCAATCCTGTCACATACGCTTTCGGCAACTTCGAGTATATGCGTGGAAAATATCACTGTCTTGCCTCTAGCTGCAAGATCGACCAGCAAGTCCTTTAGTATCTTTGCGGATCTTGGGTCAAGACCGTTCATTCCCTCATCCAGAACTATAATATCCGGATCATGGAGCAGAGCACCTATGATGGCAACCTTTTGCTTTGTTCCGAAGGACAGCGATCCAATAAGGTCATTTACAAAGCCATCAATTCCGAATGCCTCTGCAAAATTGTTTACCCTGTCAGCAAGTGTTCTCTGATCCATCTTTCTGACCGAGGCGACGAAAGAGAAGTATTCCGATGGAGTCAGGGACTCATACAGTAGTGGTGTTTCCGGTACATATCCAATTCTCTTCTTTACCTCGTTTCTGCTCAGGATGGTGTCATATCCCAGTACGCTTACCTTGCCAGATGTCTGGCTGAGGATAGAGCAGATTATCCGAAGAATAGTTGTTTTTCCGGATCCATTTGGCCCCAGTATTCCGAACACCTGCCCTGCTTCTATGTCCAGATCGATCCCGCTAAGCGCTGTATTGGTCCCATATCTCTTGCTAAGGTCTCTTATGCTTACAGAAACTGACAAACTTCCATCTTCCAAGATAAGCTAGCAGGATCAGCAGTATTAAAAGGTTTTACTGCAGGTATTTTCTACATCCCAGTTATAAAAATGGAAGATCAGGCACCTCAGACAAATGAAATGCCAAGAACCAGGTGGAATATTTCGCCGATTGCATAAGTTCCTGCTGCTACAAGGAGTGAAAGCGCCGCAGCCCTGAGAGATGAAGACAGGGCGCGATTGTTGACTGATATTGCGGTAATGGCATTTGTTATTCCCTGCACCACCCCGACCAGGATTACTGCTATGATCAGTGGTTCGATGCCAGAAAACACTGCAAACGGTGCTATCGGTACAGCGGCACCAATCACGTATGAAAGAGCGGTGACCCTTGTCGTTCTTGAAGTGCTGGAATTCAGTTTCTTCAATTCTGATTTCTCAATCTTCGTATCATGGTTATCATGGTTTTTCTTCATCTGTGTTATGCTGTAATCAACTTCGTTCTTCTTGGAAAGGTAGGCACCGAGAGTCATGCTCATGGCTCCTCCGAGACCTACAACCACGCCGCTGATTGCTACATAGATGTGATCGCTTATGACGGCGGAAAGACCTGCCAGAGCTGCCAGAACTTCTACAAGGCCGTCACTCATGCTGTATATAACGTTCCTGTTCCATTCGAGCTTATCCTCTATTCTTGTGAGTTC
>DAICSO010000179.1:0-514 GCA_027368075.1 bacterium | reverse complement strand
GCCTTGTGAGCCCCCCCATTTCACCGGATTTTTCGTACCTGTATACTGTTCCAGCCTCGGAATATTTTACTGGAAGTTCCTTGTAGCTCTTTGGCTCCCTGGCAAATATAGTAACATGTCCGGGGCAATTCATGGGCTTAACTCCATAGCTGTCTCCATCAGGAAGAGTAAACAGAAACATATTGGGCTTGTATTTTGCGTAATGGCCTGACTGTTTCCAGATTAAGTCCTTGAATATGTGGGGTGTGGCAACCTCCTGCCAGCCATGTTTCAGGTTGAGGCCGCGCATGAAGTTTGTAAGTTCCTGTTTCAGAATAAAGCCGTTTGGGGTATAGAAAGGGAAACCAGGTGCCCATTCAGAGTTGAAAACGAGGAGGTCCATTTCCTGCCCTATTTTCCTGTGGTCCCTTTTCATTGCTTCTTCTCTGTTGTGGAGAAATTCCTTCAGGGTTTTGTCATCAGGAAAGGCTGTGCCGTATATACGCACCAGCATGGGTCTGCTCTCATCGGCTTT
>DAICSO010000178.1:0-515 GCA_027368075.1 bacterium | reverse complement strand
GTCCGGCTATGTCAGAAATCGACCTGTAGCTTATTCCCATCATTTCTTATCACCTGCCAGTTCTTCCAGTTCCTCGTCAATCTCGTTCACCGTCTGGGTTGTATACTGTTCTATTTCAGCGTCCTTAACTTCCTTCATCCTGGAAATCTTTCCCCTTGCCTTCACGCCCAGTATCTGCGACATGGTGAGTCCTTTCTCAATGTATTCCTGCTGCGCCTTCCCTAGGTGCATGATCGTCCTCAGCATCAGCATCTGTTTCTTTATGGAACAGTAGGTGTCAACCTCGTCGTATGCGCTCTGCTGCAGGAAGTCCTCCCTTATCATCCTGGCTATGTCCAGGATCACTTTCTCTTTCTCGGGAAGTGCGTCATATCCCACAAGCTGCACAATTTCCTGGAGTTCTGCCTCCTTCTGCAGCGTTCCCATGGCGCCTGAATAGATGGTACTCCACTCCTCCGATATGTTCTTGTTAAACCACTGGAACAGGTCTTCCCTGTAGAGAGAGTAGCTGTTGA
>DAICSO010000177.1:0-519 GCA_027368075.1 bacterium | reverse complement strand
ACGTGATGAGGCTTTCTACGCCGCCCAGGCTTGGTGCTGCGGAAGCAATAGTCAGATTGCCGATGAACTTCCTTGTCTTTTCTATACCGCCGGCAATCTCGAAAGAAACCATTCCACCGTATCCTGTTAAATTGCTTCTTGCTACATCGAAAAACTCAGATTCCTCTATTCCTGGATAGAACACCTTTCGTATCTTTTTATGCTGCTTCAGGAATTTTGCAAGTTCCATTCCATTGGTATTGTGCTTTGCCATCCTTAGCCCAAGTGTTTTTAGCCCCCTGAGTGCAAGGTAGGACTGCAATGGATCTGGAGTTCCTCCAAGGGATTTTCTCAATGACGATATTCCTGGAAACAGCTGCACACCTGAACCTACAAGTCCAAGAATGACGTCACTGTGCCCGGAGATATACTTAGTTGCGCTGTGTATGGCTACGCTGGCACCAAGCGTAATTGGCTTCTGGTTGAATGGCGATGCGAAGGTTGCATCCACCATAAGAGGGATGTCAAATTCGCCATTCA
>DAICSO010000176.1:0-520 GCA_027368075.1 bacterium | reverse complement strand
TATGGATGATTCAGTAAAGACAGCAACGGAAAAATGCGTATCTATGGATTCCCCCGGGGCAGTAGTAATCGATCAAAACTCTGTTCCTGTTGGTACGCTCATCCTGAGGGATGTCTTTATGCTATCCGAAAAGGATCTGGGCAGAATGAAGGTGAAAGACCTCTGGCTGGAGCGGCCCATTACAATAGGTAGAGATATTGATGTTACGGACATAATACGGACATTCAAGGAGAGCAGAATCCCAATACTGTCCATTGTAGATCTTCAAGGGAAGTTTGTAGGAACAGTCCGGGAAAGAGAGGTCATTATGTCGCTGGGAGGGTTCGCGCAGGAACAGCGACCTGATAATTCAGACACTTCGCCGGATTGAAGGACCCCGATGCACTTTGCATGAAACGGTCCCTACCATTCGTCCTTACTGATGAAGAGCGATGAGTGGCTCTTAAAGGTCTTTCAACGATAAAAATGCAATTAATGCTATGATGATTCCCACAACCCGTTCTGCTCTAAATATTCTGTG
>DAICSO010000175.1:0-520 GCA_027368075.1 bacterium | reverse complement strand
ATATAATAATAAAGGGAAAACTTGCCGTTGGGTTCAATATCAAATGAATGGCGCAAAACGGAATCAACCGACCCTATGGAAACCGGATTCATTGAAAGTTCATTATCTTCTGCATCTTTCCATGTTCCCTTAAGGTCTCCTATGCCCTTAACACCTGTTGCATACTGATCCATGGAATTTCCATTCTGGTCTATGGTGGAAGCCATGAAATATCTATTTTCCTTATAATGCAGAATGCCGTCAAATTCAGGATAGAATGCTGCAGTGTCACCTATATCATTCCCGTAAATGTAAAAATTCTGGTGGAAAAATAATTTTACATTTCTCTTGATTTCGCTGTTGTTTGAGGCAGTAACATATCTTACATACACATTCTTATAGACATCTACAAAATCTCTGTTTTCAAAATCCACTCCTCCAGAGGAATAACCAACATTGCCAACCATGGTATGGTCATAATAATCCATAACTTTTATCTGCGACCTGTCCATCCATTTAAAATCATTATCAACAGAAATAC
>DAICSO010000174.1:0-524 GCA_027368075.1 bacterium | reverse complement strand
GAATCTCTCCTCGCCTTCCGCGTAAAGTCCACGCCCGTTATAATCTGAATCCATAATCAGTCAATATCCAGAATCAATTATCCCAAGTCCTTATATAAACTATCACAGATCGATACTTGCATGCGAAATGAAAGTTATCACCACAGTTCAGGTCTGCTTACGCACCTTTCAGGTTGTTCTCGATTAGCTTAATGTGCACCTAATTTTATAACATTTGAGGTGATAGTGAAAGGTTGTCAGGACATCATGATTCAACGGCACAGGATACCATCGACTTTGTTCCAGACCTGAAGAATGGTCTTTCCACGCAGGAAGCAGAAAAACTAAGGGAAAAATACGGGTACAATGAAATCACGGAAAAGAAGGTGAACCCACTTATATTGCTGGGAAAGAAATTCTGGGGAACAACGGCATGGATGCTCGAAGTAACCGCTGCTCTTACATTTGTCCTGCAAAAATACATTGATTTCTACATAATTGCTGCTCTGCTGATTGTAAACGCCGTCATAAGTTTCTTTCAGGAG
>DAICSO010000173.1:0-527 GCA_027368075.1 bacterium | reverse complement strand
AATTTCAACCAGCAATACCAGCATCATGAACACGCGAAGGAAAATCATGCTGACCGCCTAAAACATATAGAGCTACACAGGTGTTTACATATTGACCTACATGAAGGAAGTAGTATTAAGGAATGATAATGCAGTATCACCGATCATAGCGACAATTTTGCTTATCGCCATAACCGTGACCCTCGCGTCAACGCTGTATTCAATCGTCGGAGGATACTTTTCCAACGCCCCGGCCCTGACGCCTCAAGCCAACATTGCCGTGGTCAACATGACCAAGTTAGCATCAAATGGAACAGGGACTGGTAGTTATATCGTGTACATAGAATCCGTCTCGGGAAATATATCGCTTTCGTACGTCAGGTTGATGGTCACGCTTAACACCGGCAACATAACAACAGTATCATTATTGAGCATAGGCCCCCATGGTACGAATTTGACGAAACACATAGTGGCCAACCTTACAAAGGGTAGTGGTAGTACGACGTTCTCCCCCCTGGATTTCATATCCATAAAGGAAAACAATGCAC
>DAICSO010000172.1:0-530 GCA_027368075.1 bacterium | reverse complement strand
GCAGGATCAGGGAACTGGAATCCTCTGGATTCGGGGATCTGGAATTTTTCAGGGGAGATGTCAGCAATGCAGACTTCATGTACAGGATTATACGAGAAGCTCAACCGGATGCCGTTGTTCATCTGGCCGAGCAGAGGTCTGCCCCCTATTCAATGATAGGGCTGAAGCAGGCCACTGACACAATGGTAAAGAATATTGTAAGCACGCTGAATCTTGTATATGCCGTAAAGGATGTTGCACCCGACACACACATTCTGAAGCTTGGCACCATGGGTGAATACGGAACGCCGAACATAGACATTCCGGAGGGTTTCTTTGACATAGAGTATAACGGCAGGAAGGATCACCTTCCGTTCCCGAAGAATGCAGGCAGCTGGTACCACTGGACAAAGGTGCACGATTCAAACAACCTGATGTTTGCAAACAGGGTATGGAACCTGAGTGTCACTGACGTCATGCAGGGTGTTGTATATGGAACAAGGATAGACGAAATAGCTGAAACCGGGCTATATACAAGATACGACATTGAT
>DAICSO010000171.1:0-532 GCA_027368075.1 bacterium | reverse complement strand
AGAGAATCATTCAATATAGGCATCATGCTGTTAATAGTCATGTCCGTTGCAAATAGGTTTTGTGCCTTGCTCTGAAAACAGACAGGCAAACCTCCAACGTGGTCAAAATGTGCATGTGTCACGAATATATGATCCACAGGTTCAAACGGCATCGGGTATTGCGGTGGTTTATCTGGTATCACTCCATAATCCACCATGTACGAATCTGGTCCATCATTAATCTTTATTGCTAATCTTCCTACTTCTTCTGCTCCGCCTAAAAATTTAATTTTCATCTACATTCACGCCTTAGCATAATCCAGTCTATCTTTACAGCTGCATGTTCGTTTGCTGTTTATTAGTGGAATAACATCATAAAGTATCTTCAAAACATTTTCTTCATTTTCTTTCATTATCTTTGTTACTTCTTTCGCGTCAACAGGTTTGTCTGCCCAGACATCAAAGTCCGTAACAGTCGCAAGAACTGAGTAACACATGGAAAGTTCATCCGCCAGATTTACTTCTGGCACTAGTGTCATCCCTATTATGTCGG
>DAICSO010000170.1:0-534 GCA_027368075.1 bacterium | reverse complement strand
CTAGAGGGTTTGCATATGGAGATAAAGGAAAAAAGGCTTGAAGAAATAAATTTGGATTCTCTGCAGGAAGTAAGGAATATAGTCTATTCCATGCAGAGCGAAATAGGTCAGCGGGTAATTGGATACGAAAAGATCGTGATGTTCATGCTGATCAGTTTGATCAGCAGTAATCACATAATGCTTGAAGGCGTTCCCGGGTTAGCAAAAACCTATCTTGCAAACGAGTTCTCAAAGCATTTGAATGTTGTTTTCAAAAGGATCCAGTTCACTCCGGATATGCTCCCCTCAGATGTAACAGGCAACATGATATTCAACCTTGAAACCAGAAAACTGGAATTCAGGCCAGGACCGGTTTTTTGCAATGTGCTTCTTGCCGATGAAATCAACAGGACTCCTGCCAAGGTTCAGTCTGCACTTCTTGAAACGATGGAGGAGAAACAGGTTTCAGTGTGGGGGGAGATAAAACTACTTCCAAAACCTTTCATCGTTATTGCAACACAGAATCCAATTGAGCAGGAGGGAACTTTCCCCGTA
>DAICSO010000016.1:0-23366 GCA_027368075.1 bacterium | reverse complement strand
AACGGATCCGATGTCCAGGTGGAAATAAACGATTTATACCAGAATATGAGAAATGAGAAGTTTTTTCGTGGAGAAAACCTGAAAAATGAAGGATTTCAGAGCTGGGTTCAAACACCTGGTATTTCCGAAATTGAATACGAAGGCAGTGTATGACTGGTTTTGCAGTTAAAAAATCGGAAGGCAAAAGTGCTTCCGCAAGTGATGGAAGCACTGGGATTTGAACCCAGATCTACGGGTCTCTTCCCGGTTCATAGTTCCAGTCACTCATCATAAGATCAGTTGACCCATAGCTAATCACACCCTGACTGGAGCCCGTTAGGATACCTGACTACCCCATGCGCCCTTACATCTTGTTCGCTTTTCTCGCTCTCTTTAATCTTCTAATTCTTTTCTTGCGCCATTTCCAACGCATATTGCCGCGTTTCTTCCAGTCCCTTGAACTTCTCTTCAATATTTCACCCCAAATCCATATTACTTGAATTTCATGCAGTCATGCTTCATACGAGATAAAGCGTGTCTCCATATTGCCTATGATTATTTATAACTATTTTTTCAAAGTCCAGCCAAAGTTTATTTACCTTGTCTTTCTAATTGAAGCGTGAAAGAAAATCTGGACCTGTATATAAAACGCTTCATGAGCACTATGCCATCGGAGGAACTTTATTTCGAGGCCATTCGGGAAATAATGAAAGACATCATCAAGGAATACATCAAGAAAAAGATCAATGAAAGCGAGGGACTCAGGACAGAGATTATGGAAGTCCTGAAGGAATACATGGAAGCAAGGCTGAAGGAATACGACTCCATGGCGAAGATGGCAAAGGTTACAGCAAAGATAGGAGTGGCCACTGCACCGAAGTCCATCAAGGACGAGGCAATGACGGATTTCCTCAGTTCGTTCCAGAGTGAGATAGAGGAAATCATCAAGCGTACACTCTGATATCTAATCCACGCCAAATTTCTTTACTATTGTAGTCCTGGAATTCAGGTCAAACATCGTCAGTCTGGAAGGATTCGGGCTGAAGTTCATCATTTTCTGGTACTCTGTCTGGGACTGCCACGTAGATGAATTCACGTACCTTACCCCGCGATAGTTTCCCAGCGCATGGGAGTGCACGTGCCCGGTTATGAAGATATCCGGTACCTCCTCGATAACATGGTAATCCACCGGGCTGGGAATCAGGGGTGTTTTCCCTCCATATTTCGGGGCGAGATGCCTTCTCTTGAGTATCTCCTCTATAGCCTTTCCTATGGTCTCGAAATTGGCTCCGGGGACAAGCTCAACCATGTCGTTAAGGGACATTCCATGGTATACGAGGACATTCTTTCCCTCAAGGTGCAGGGTGGATGGGTTTGGAAGCAGGGTAACATTCCTCCCCAGTGACTGCGCTATCTTCTGAGAAAACACCGGCTGGGGTTCTGCAAGCCTCACGCTGTCATGGTTACCCGGCATCACGAACGCCGTGATGTCTTCCGGAATTTCGGACAGGTATTCTCCCAGCTTGGCGTACTGTTCAAAAGGGTTCATTATTTCCAGATCATCCTCCTGTGATGGGTAAACTCCTATGCCGTCGACAACGTCACCGCTCAGCACGAGATACTTGAGGTTCTGTGCCTCGTCACCAGAGCTCTTTATCCAGGATATCATCTTCCGGAAATCATCCCTCCGGAAAGTCTTGCTCCCAACGTGAATGTCGGAAATGGAGGCGACGTATACTGGTTCCCGGGATGTTTCATCAATCATCCTGAAAGGTATGTCCGGCCTGATGATCTCGTTTGCAAATATCACCGCCTCACCCTGTCCGGTGGATACGTTCCCGACTATTCCTATGACTTCATCCTGCAGGATGAGCTCGTCGGCAAGGTTCTTACTCTTCATCAGGATGACGCTGACACTGTCCTCAAGATCCTCGACGACTATCCTCTTGTGCCCGTTCTTCGTCTTCTCTACTGTCGACACCATGCCGACAAATTTTACCTCCCCGGATGTCTTCTTCACGGACCTTATGTCCGTGCTCCCTCTCATTGAACTGGATGTGGCTATGATCTTCTTAAGCTTGGTATACTTGCTCACAAAGTGGTTCCTGAAATCATCAACGGAACTCCTGACCTTTACGTCAGGGATGTAGACCTCAAAATTCTCGGATGGCGTGCTTGTTTTCCCAATGAGTATGCTCTTGACAGTCTTCTCGTCAACGTACCCGGCACTCACAATATCCTCGGATATCAGCCTCGGGATCATGTCCCCCAGGCTCCTGGCGAGTATTATGTCAAGTGCCTTGGGCGAAACCAGAAGCCCGTGCTTGTTGAAATACTCAAGAATGGAAACCTTGTCCTGAAACAGCAAATGTGATCGCATCACTAATGTTGACGGATTTAAAATTGTGTTGATTCGCGACGAGCTATCTTTGCTTAATAATGGAAACCGGCATCGGCTGCAATATGCTGCACGGCTGTAAATGAGGGCATCGTCGGTGCAGATCTGCCGGTGAGGGAAAAATGCCCTGTTGATTCTGGTTACAAATATAACGCCCAGTAAATATGAAAATCATCGGCTGGAAAATGGAAATGCCGTGTGTTTGCTTACCGGACTATACAATGATTATCCCAAAGCTGCCATTATTCAGGCGGATCCTGGAGGCTGGGGTTCACCCTCAGCTATCTGCCCATAACGGAATTCTGAAATAGGAACCGGGAATCAGGTTGAGTGCCAAAGTCGGCAGATGTGGCTGGATTCCTTGCAATGTCCTCATTCTGGGGATTGAACTATGTCATGGTTAAATTCGCCCTGGTTTACGAGCCTCCCCTGGTGTTCCTCCTGTTCAGGGTCCTGTTTGCGGCCATATTTTCCATTTTCCTTATAAAGGGAGGCCTGAAGTTTCCAAGAGACCTGATGACAAATGTCAAGCTGGTCATACTCTCCGCCCTTAACATAACGCTTTTCATGGGACTCTGGTTCATAGGGGAAAGCACGGAAAGTGCGTCGATCTCGTCCATACTCGTCTATACATACCCGATATTCTCCATTGTTTTCTCAGCAATATTCCTTGCGGACCGTATCAGTTTGCTCACAATAGCTGGGACTGTGCTCGGTTTCCTTGGAATCGTGCTCATATTCATTGACCAGCTCTCAATCAGGCCGGGGATAGGCCTGGTGTTTCTGGTGCTGTCGGCAGTGAGCTGGGCAGGAGGCACAATTTTTTACAAGAAGTACATTCACACAACGCATCCGGCTACTGTCAATGCTATCCAGTATATTTACGCCCTGCCATTCATCGTGATATGGGCTTTTGCAACGGAGAGCTTCAGCCTTTCAGGGATAACATGGCAGTTTCTACTAATAAGCCTGTATATAGGGG
Organism: bacterium; assembly: GCA_027368075.1. Taxonomy (GTDB): domain Archaea; phylum Thermoplasmatota; class Thermoplasmata; order Thermoplasmatales; family Thermoplasmataceae; genus B-DKE. The sequence goes on along the minus strand of DAICSO010000016.1, from coordinate 20,007 downwards.
TGCTCGGGACAGGGCTTGCTTATTTTATTTACCTTAAGCTTTACCGGGAATATTCCGTTCCCGCCATATCCTCATATTTCTTCATGGTTCCCGCCCTATCAATCCTCTTCAGCTTCATCATCCTCGGCCAGACCAATACGCTATTCACGTATGGGGGGTTTGCTCTCGTGGCAGCCGGGATTTATCTCACTTCACGGAGCCAGAGGATCATAAAGCCGGCCGGACAAGCAATAAGTCTATAATATCGGCGGATTATTTCCATGAATGAGAAGCATTCCCGATCTCTGCAACGAGATCAAGAACTGCAAGAAGTGCGACCTGCAGTTCTCACGCAAGAAGCCTGTCTGTGGATTCGGCGGATCTCAGTCAACCATAATGATTATCGGCGAGGCACCTGGTGCGAAGGAGGACGAGATGGGAAAGCCGTTTGTCGGCAGGAGCGGAAAACTGCTGGATGCAACGCTTGAGGCATCCATGATCCCAAAGGCCAGGGTCTACCTTACAAACTCTGTCAGGTGCAGGCCGAAGGTTGGCGAAACACCGAAGAATTCAGAGATCAGGGCCTGCTCACCGTACCTCAGGGATGAAATCGAGGCGATCAGGCCAAAAGTGGTTGTTCCCATGGGAAATTCGGCAATCAGGGCACTGGGTGAAATCATGAACAATGACTTCGGCAAGGTTACAGAAGTATCAGGATCTATTTACTACTGCAAGAAAGCGTTCATAGTTCCACAGTTCCATCCCGCAGCCATACTGCGGAACCCAAAGAGAAGCGTTAAGTTCAGGGAGAATTTCGAGACCATTTCCAGGCTGTCCAGGGACGTTGAAATTGATCCCCTTGATGCCATAGTCAGGAACTATGGCGTGAAGGTAGTATCCTGATCCTCGGGGGGGAAAGCGGTTCAGCATTAATACGTGTCCTGAATTTTCAGCCCATGAAATAGTGGGAGATCACAATTCATAGTTCTGGTAGTTTGGGGGTTCCGTAAGTACCCTGATGTCATGCGGATGGCTCTCCTTGAGGCCATTGGTTGTGATCCTTACAAATCTGGAATTCTTCCTGAGTTCCTCGATGTCCTTTGCTCCGGAGTATCCCATACCGGATTTCAGGCCGCCAACAAGCTGGAACAGCACCTCATGGACCTTTCCCCGGTAAGGAACGGCACCCTCCACTCCCTCGGCCACGAACTTGTTCTGTCCAAGTTTCCCGTACCTGTCGGAAGCGCCTTTCTGTATGGCACCGATGGATCCCATTCCTCTGTAAGACTTGTATTTTCTCCCGTTGATTATCATTTCCGCCCCTGGGCTCTCGTCCGTTCCGGCAAAGAGCGATCCAAGCATGACCGAGTTCGCTCCAGCGGCGAACGCCTTTACTATATCTCCCGAGTACCTTATTCCGCCGTCAGAGATGACCGGGACACCCTGCCCGTCCGCATATTCCGCGACCTCGGAAACCGCCGTCAGCTGCGGCACGCCGATCCCGGCTATTATCCTGGTTGTGCATATTGATCCCGGGCCTATGCCCACGCGGAGGCCGTCAACGTCAAGTGATATAAGATCCTCTGCGGCTGATCTTGTCGCTATGTTGCCCACCACAAGATCGACTCCGATGCTCTTTCTCATTTTTTTTACGCTTTCAAGGACATTCTGGTTATGTGCGTGGGCGGTGTCCACCACAATCATGTCAACACCCTCCTTTTCCAGGTTGATCGCCCTGTCGATGTCAAACGGCCCCACAGCAGCGGATACCATGAGTTTCCCCTCCTCGTCCCTTGTGGCGTCCGGGAATTTCTCCCTGGTGAATATGTCCTTGGCAGTGATCAGCCCGACGAGCCTGCCCTTCCTGTCAACAAGGGGCAGCTTCTCGATGCGATTCTTGAAAAGTATCTCCGTGGCCTGCTCAATGGTTATGTCATCACTTGCGGATATAACCTTGCTTACCATAATGTCAGAAACTGTCTTCTTCTGTTTGTCAGCAAATTCTATATCCCTCTTTGTCACAATGCCGACAAGCTTCTCCCCGCTTACCACCGGCAATCCTCCGATGTGCTTGTTCTTCATTATGCTCCTTACGACGTCCAGCGGAGTATCCGGGTCAACGGTGTGGACATCCCTGATGATTATGGATTCCTCCCTCTTTACCTGCCTTACAAGCAGGATCTGCTCGTTTGTAGACATGTTCCTGTGGATAACTCCCATGCCTCCGTACCTTGCCATCGCAATGGCCATTTCAGCCTCGGTGACGGTGTCCATGGGTGAACTCAGGATGGGCACGCGCAGCCTGATGTTCCTTGTCAGCTTGGAAGAAACGTCAACGTCCCTGGGTTCTACAAAAGCCTTGAACGGTATGAGAAGCACATCATCGAAAGTGAATCCCTCTTTCACTTTCTGGAATTTATCCTCAAACATGTTACCCTAAGGTAAAATTGATAAATAAAAGTGACGCAAAGTTACTGCAGGATACCTCTTTGTACAAAATTCACTGTGTTACCAACCATTGGGTTGAAGTCATAGGATATGCAGTTATAGTATGAAGCCACGATGCTTCTGGAAACGTGAAGGGATTTGGAAACCCTTTCCGCAGCTTCTCCCTTGAATTTCGTGGATGCATGGACACCATCCTGCAGGATGGAAAAATCCCCGGCAGGGTATTCGTGGTCCTTCCTGCATGCCGTCACTGCGTAGACGGGAGGCATGGAGAAGATCCTGGAGAATTCGTATCCTATGTCCATCAGCACCCTGTAACCTCCGTTGAACACCTTCAGGGCTTCATCGCCTATGACCAGGGCATATCTGGAGTCAGAAAGAAGGTCGGAGGCTTCGGTGCTACTGGTGACGTGGTTGCTGTGGGGGATGTGCATGGCGGAAAGTATCAGGTCAAGATAATATGAGGTGGTGCGCGTATGGGCGGTTATGGCAATGTCCATGTCCCTTGCAATGTGCTCTCCCCTGGAAATGAGCAGCGTCGAAAGGGTACCCCTTCTTGAGTGGATATTGGCAGTCTCCATCATGGACAGGCTTTCCCTGTTTTCAATATACGATACCAGGGAGACCATGGCACAGTCCACAGTGCCGTCAAGGACGTGATTCAGCAGGTCCCGGGGGTGTTCCCGCACATACGACCTGCGATCAATGGACATTGAGAGGGGCTCAGTGTGACTGAAGTTGATAAGTCCGATCAAGAATTCCACCGCTTCCGGGTCTGCCCCGGTTTTTCATCAGGGATATCGCAGGATGTTATAGAAAGTGTCTCTCTGTGCCGGTATCTTACCTGCTTCCCTTATGAGGTGATCCAGTTCCTCGGACGTAGTGACGTCGCGCCTGTCTGTTGCCCCAAATATCTTCTCGCTGAACGCAGTACCCACAAGGTCGCTTCCTCCGCCATTCAATGCTATCTGGGCTATCTCCTTTCCAACTGCAACCCAGTACACGCTTATGTTCCTGATGTAGGCACCCGCAATAATCCTGGCCATGGCAATCACCTTCAGGTCCGTCTCTCCAGACGCGGGCATTGTTACCTTCCCCATCTTCAGGAGCGGCGTATTCTCTATGCTGAACTTGAGCGGTATGAACGAGAGGAATCCCGGGACTTCAATCTGGTTGTCCCTCAGCTTCACAATATGGTCTATTATCTGGTCGAAGTTTTCCACATGCCCGTACGTCATGGTGGAGTTACCCCTTATTCCCATGCTGTGTATGATCTTTGCATCTTCCAGCCACTTCTCCCCGGATATCTTCTCCTTTGTTGTGATTATCTTCCTTACGGCAGGATCGAATATTTCCGCCCCTCCGCCAGTATGCGCATCCATTCCGGCATCCCGCAGCCTGGATACCAATTCCTTTATTGACACGCCATGCGTCCGGGCGATGAAGTCGATTTCGGGTATGGTGAGGGCCTTGAGCGTGACCTCGGGCATCTCCTCCTTTACAACCCTGAAGATGTCCTCATAGTACTCAACGGGAAGATCGGGGTTGAATCCTCCAACAATATGTATCTCAGTTGCGCCGATAGCCTTTGCTTTCTGCATCTCATTTCGGATGTCGTCGCGGCTGAGTTCGTACCCCCTGTCTGTTTTGCCCTTGATCTTCATTGGCACATAAAAGGCGCAAATGGGGCATGATGCCGCACAGTAGTTTGAGTAATTTATGTTATAGGATACGGCATAGGAAACAACGTCGCCAACCTGGGCGGACGTGAGTGAATTGGCAAGTGCCATCATGTCGTAAAGGGAGAGATCTGCAGCCAGATCCCTGCTTTCTGCCGCAGAGATCAGCGGGTTGCTGGTGAGGCTCTCTTCCCAGTACCTGTATCGGTATGACGGGATCTGTTCCATGTCTCCAAAAGTGGATTTCGACTATTAACCATTTGCATTCTGCTGGAAATATGCGTGTGCGCAGTTTAATGAGCAGCAAGCGCAAAGACCAGTCTATTGGAAACTGTTAATAATCGATTTAAACTAAAGGATTATGATCGCTTCTTCACAATCACTGGAAAATATTGGCCGGAAAGTCAGTAACGGTGAGGTTCTGGATCAGGAGGACATAATTTTCATGTACGATGAGGCGGACCTCAACATGCTCGGCAAGCTGGCCTCATCACTGATGACCCGGATAAGCGGGAACAGGGTCTCATTCGTGTCAAACATGATCCTGAACTATACCAACATCTGCAACGTCAGGTGCAACTTCTGTGCTTTCTACAGGACAGGAAAGGAGGACGACTCATACGTGCTCACAAAGGAACAGGTCGTCGAAAGGATCCGCCCCTTCTATGAAAAGCTCGGCATAACCCAGCTTCTGATACAGGGTGGTGTCAACCCTGACCTGGACCTTGAATACTACACCGATCTTTTCAGGCTTATTCACCAGACTTACCCTAAACTTGGCATCCATGGTCTTTCCACATCGGAAATATCCTTCATATCCAGAAAATCAAGAATGAGCGTCAGGGACCTTCTCGAGACACTGGTGGAAAGCGGCATGGAAAGTATTCCGGGTGCTGGTGCTGAGATATTCTCTGATGACGTCCGGAAGCTGCTCGGGCGGCCTCCAGGAAGCGGCAAGCAGTGGCTGTCCGTGATGGAGGAAGCTCACAAGCTTGGCATCAGGACATCGGCAACCATGATGTTCGGGCACGTTGAGGAAAGCAGGCACAAGGCAGACCATCTCCTCTCAATACTCCAGCTGCAGAAAAAATACCATGGCTTCCTGTCTTTCACCCCCTGGAATTTTGAGCCTGGAAAGACAAAACTCCAGGAAACGGCAGGAATAAAATACAGGTCTGGCGGGATGGATGTGCTGAGGAACATAGCCATATCGAGGATAGTCTTCAACCAGGATCTTCCAATCATACAGAGTTCGTGGCTCACCAACGGCATCCAGATGGGCCAGATGGCAATACTGTTCGGCGCCAACGACTGGGGCGGAACAATTTACGATGAGAAGGTAATACCGGCGACCGGAAAGTCCGTGGGGAACCTGAGGAAGGAATCAATCATTAACAGCATCAGGCAGATAGGCATGATCCCGGTGGAGAGGGACAATCTCTACAGACCAGTCAATACAACCGGCTGAAGATTGATGGATGAAATATATGGAATAGGGTGCTTTCTTTCAAACCTGCCGGGCATAGGCGGAAAGATCAAGGTCACGCCGGAGGATTTCATTGTAGAGGAAATTCCCATTCAAATCAGGAAGGAAGAGGGCGGAAAATACCTGATCCTTAAGGTGCGGCTCAGGGAATGGGACACGAACAAGTTTCTCATAACTCTCGCAAGGCAGCTGGGCATAAGCAGGAAGAGAATCACGTACGCCGGGACCAAGGACAAGTTCGCCGTCACAACCCAGTATTTCTGCGTCAACATCCAGGAGAACGGGGAACTCATCACGATAGGGGATGCCGAGATCCTGGAGTCATTCAGGACGGTCAGGATGCTGCGCCTCGGAGATCTTGTGGGAAACACGTTCTCGATCAGGATAACCCCGGATGACGGAACTCCTGTACCCGAAGACAGGATTATGGAAATTTACGGAGATGTATCGGGAAAGGGAGGATTTCCAAATTTCTTCGGTCCGCAGAGGTTCGGTTCCATAAGGGCAAACACCCACAGCATCGGAAAGCTGCTCGTCGCCGGAGATTACGAGGCAGCGGTGAGGAAGTACATTTATGATCCGGATTTCGACACAGAGGAATACCGGAAGAACTTCGGCATTCACAATGATCCGCGGGAATCCCTCAGGGAATTTCCGGCTCACCTCACCTACGAGCGATCGCTGCTGGGATACATGGCCGAGCACGGATCTGCTGAAAATGCCCTTTCAAACCTTCCAAGAAACCTGTCAATGATGTTTGTCCACGCCTATCAGTCATATCTTTTCAACCGGATTCTGACTGCCCGGATACTGCATTCCGGAAACTCCTCCCTGCCGATTCCCGGGGATCGCATCGTTCCCATAGACCGGTACTTCAACCCGAGATCCGATCCGGTGAGGGTCACACGCTTCAACGTGGACAAGATATCTGCCCTGATAAGGGAAAACAAGGCACGCCCCATAATCCCGCTGTTCGGCTACAGAAGCGAGTTCTCGGAGGATGAAGCTGGAGAGATGGAGCACAGGATTCTGGACGGTGAAATGGTCAAGCCTGCGGATTTCTATATAAAAAATTATCCGGAACTGTCTTCCAGCGGAGATATCAGGATAACTTCATTCATGCCTGAAAATTTCTCCCTATCAGGAGAAAATCTCCTGAATTTTTCACTTGGAAAGGGGATCTACGCAACCTCCCTTACCCGGGAATTGCTCAAGAAATTCTAGATCAGGCCGACTTTCTGGAGTTCCTTCTTTACCTTTATAACCGCCTGCTCGATTTCACTTTCCTCCTTAGCACCGGTGCAGACAACCTTGCCTGAACCGAAGAGGAGCAGCACAACCTTTGGCTCCTCGACCCTGTAGACAAGGCCGGGGAACTGTTCAGGCTCGTATTCAACGTTTTCCAGTCCGAGGGACATGGCAATGTCCGTGAGGTTCAGGTCCGCTTCCAGATCGTAGACTGCAACTATGTTCTGCACGACTATCTCCGGATCATCATAGACCTCAATGCCAGCTTTCTTCAGCCTCTGTATTATGGTGTGTATGGTAAGCTGGACATTGGCCAGGTTCTTAGCTCCAGTGCAGTTCACCTTTCCACTTCGGAATATCAGTACAGCAGTCTTTGGTTCCTGAAGCCTGTATATAAGGCCGGGGAACTGCTCAGGCTCGTATTCAGATCCGTCAAGGGCAAGGGCTATCCTGCTTAGGTCAAGGTGTTCAGCCAATGAAGTAGATGCCACGATATTTTCAATTGTGATCTTTTCTCTTTCACTCATAAAAGTCACTTAAGGGCTTTATTTAAAGTATATATATAAAGATGTTTTTAACTTATGCGAGCGAGCAGAAAACTTATAATTTACACTTGGATGAAGAAGGAGAAGGTATCATGAAAACATATAAATTCAGGATATATCCATCCGGTGCACAGGTCAGCATCCTGAATTCTACGCTCAATTCGTGTAAAAACCTTTATAATGCAATGCTCCAGCAGAGGATATATGCCTGTAAGATGAAAAAGAAGATCACTTACTATTCTCAGCAGAATGAAATACCGGATATGAAGAAAATCTTTCCTGAATTCAACAATGCACATTCGCAGGTTCTCCAGGACGTAGCACACAGAGTTGATAAAGCATATGACAACTTTTACAGGAGAATAAGGGAGAAGAATAATGGAAGCAGGATAAAGGCAGGCTTTCCAAGATTCAAATCTAAATACAGGTACAACTCCATCACTTACCCGCAGTCTGGATTCAGGATACTGGATGACGGTCATGTGTGGCTTTCGAAGATCGGCGAAGTAAGAATGTTCATGCATAGACCAGTAACTGGAGAGATTAAAACACTTTCCGTAAAGCGTGATAAGGCTGGTGACTGGTTCATGACAGTCACCGCCGATTCAGAAAAGATCAAAGGAAAAGGGCTAGTGCCGTCAGTACCATATCCTGGGGATACCGTGGGTATTGATCTTGGACTGGAATCTTTCATGACCATGAGCGATGGAACACACATTGAATCTCCACGTTTCCTGCGAGTATCGGAGAAACAACTGAAGAGGGCACAGAAATCTCTTTCCAAAAAGAAGAAGGGATCAGGAAAGAGGGAAAGGGCAAGGAAGAAGGTAGCAAAGATACACAGGAAGATCGAAAGGCAGAGGGATGATTTCTCTCACAAGCTCTCCAACGCCTTGGTGAAAGAACATGATCTCATTGTTTTCGAGAACCTGAACATCGCGGGGATGGTTAAGAATCACCATCTGGCAAAGAGTATAGGAGATGCATCATGGAATAAGATCGTCCAGTACACGGGGTACAAGGCTGAAAGTGCTGGTGCTTTTGTTGTACTGGTTGATCCCAAATACACATCCCGGGAATGCTCCAGGTGTGGAAACATCAAACATGATCTGGAACTCTCTGACAGAGTATACCACTGTGATGTGTGTGGTCTTGTCATGGACAGGGATGAGAATGCCGCAATAAATATCCGCAATCGCGGAATCGCGAAGGTAGGGAGGGGCACTCCCGAATTAACGCCTGTGGAGATTGGGGCTCTACCCGAAAGGGCAACTCCGGTCGTTGAAGCAGGAAGCCCCCGGTAACGCCGGGGGAGGATGTCACTTATTTCCTCTGTGCAAGAAGCCCCTCAGAAGCGAATACCATGCCCTGCGTATTGGCAAATTTCATATGGATATGTCCAATGTGTTTTCGTTGAGTGCCATATTCGATGATCATATGCATCTCAGGAAAGATGGTTTCCTGATGGAGGCTGTCCACAAATTTGAGAGGGCGGGTGGAACCGCATTCAATCTTGTCAATCTTCCAGATTACTCATTGCCTCCCGGCGAATATTATAATTCAATATTTGCGGAAACCATAAGACTAGCTGATATTGTTATGAAAGAATCTTCAATTTTTTCCCTGGTAACGATAGGACCTTATCCGCTTGACTATTTCTACTTTGAAAAGGCAGGCATGGATCCGGTTGAGGAAATGACGAGGGGGATAGACCTTGCATCAAAGCTTATCCAGAGAGGGATGGCGAATGCAATTGGAGAAATTGGCAGGCCACATTTTCCTGTGCCTGATAGCGTTGTTAGTGATTGCAACAGCATGATCAGATATGCAATGGAAAAAGCAAAGGATGTCAACTGTGCAGTGGTCCTCCACACAGAAGATCTTGATAAGAACTCCCTCAGTCAGCTAGAAGAAATGGCATACAGCACGGGGATGGACAGCCACCGTCTTGTCAAGCATCATGAAAAGCCGGAGAACCTTGCGTGGAATTCTGGAGTTACAGCTTCCATACTGGCAAGCAGAAGGAATGTACACGAGGCTTTGAAGATAGGCAAATCCTTTATGCTTGAAACAGACTACGTTGACGACCGCAGTAAGCCGGACAAGGTGATTCCTTCAGATTCTGTGCCGAAAAGGGCGATGATGATAAAGGCAGAAAATGAGAGCTGGGAAGAGATTTTTTACAACATTTTCACCAATTTGCCTTCAAGGGTTTACGGTACGGACAAGCTGACCTGATCGATTAATGCTATATGCAGGGAACATATTGTTTTAGGCAGAAGCTTTTTTGATTATCACCTAACATATTTATAAATCCCTATTATGGTCATGTATGTCCCTTACCCAAGCACAGGTTGATAAATTCACGGAGGAATTGAAATCTATGCTTAGGGTCGAGACAAAATCGAGGAAGATCAAGAAACTGGATCATGGTTTTTACAAGGGACTTGTTGAGGTACTTACCTCGTTGAGATTCGAAGCGGATGGATACCTCCGCTCCAGTGATATCACTAACTATATCAAGATCAATGAGAGGATAAAGAATATTGAGAGCGACTTTAAGGCTTTCTTTGAGAAGAGGTTTGAGAAAATAGCTGTTCTGTCAATTTATGACATAGGCCTTGATCTTATTGAACTACTCACCCCAGAGGAGAGGGATTTTCTAACCAAGCTCCACGTTGGCATGCAGGATGAGTTCAACCGGATTCTGCAGAAAACTGAGGAGAAAAAGACAGAAATGGTTATGGAAACTGCACCCGCAAATGAGGTTGTTGTTTCACAGCATGAAAGCAAATCTCTGATTAAGGAAGATACGTCAAGAGCGCAGAACATGGTTCCTGTCAGGATCACGGAAGATCAACCACCGATCGCCCAGCCGGACAGAAATTATTACCTGAGATCCAATGATATCATATATCTCAATGAGAGTTTTGCCAACCTTCTGATAAAAAGGGGATCTGCGGTAAGGATTAATATTTAGGCCTTTAGGCTGCGCTTACTATAATTTGTGCCGAAATGATAGAGAGGTGGTTGGACGCCAGATTCTGAAGGAGCTTTTTATATTTACTTATTATCCACTATATATGGTCAAGGTTGAAGACTCAATAGTGGCCAGATTTGAATCCCACGGGCACAAATTTGAAATTCTGGTAGATCCAAACGCCACTGAACGAATAAAATCAGGTGACTTTGACATTAATGTGGATCTTGCAAGCGACACCGTCTTTAAGGATGCAAGAAAGGGAGATAAGGTTGGAGATGAATCCCTTATCGAAGTCTTTGGAACAACAGATATCAAGGAAATTGCATCGGAGATAGTAAAAAAGGGACAGATCCAGTTAACGACTGAGCAGCGAAAAGAAATGCTCCAGAAAAGGACAAAGCAGATTATAGAGATGATATCAAGAGAGTCGATAAACCCACAGACAAATGCCCCTCATCCGCCTTTGAGAATTGCCCAAGCAATGGAGGATGCAAAAGTTCACATTGACCCTTTCAAGTCCGCCGAGGATCAATTGAACGGCGTGCTTAAGCTCCTCAAGCCAATCATACCTATTAGGATGGAAAAGGCAAAGTTGGCGGTGAAACTCACTGGAGACGCATACGGAAAGGTTTATGGAGACCTGGCCAGAAGCGGCTATATAATAAAGGAGGAGTGGGGGAATGACGGATCATGGATGGGCGTGATTGAAGTGCCTGCAGGGATGCAGGGAGAAATTATGAGCAATCTTTCAAGAAAAGCCAAAGGAAACATAGACATCAGAATTGTGAAGAAATGAGTTTTTCTCAGAACGGATAAAAATGATACGTAGCAAGAAATATATATTGTTTAACTATGTTTTAGAACAGAGAGAGAATTGAAAAATATTGCTGGACCACTTTGTAGAGCGCTTTAAGTGAAGCAGAGTCATTCTGTTTTCCTCATTGCCATGCACGTGATGGATTAAGTCTGTGGTCTGAGGCGATAAATAAAGGTGAAGCAATGACAGAAACCAAACAGATAGTTATACCGGGAGACGAAATAGAAAGGACCAACGAAAAGGTTCGAAATGGCGCCTATAAGTGTGGACAGGATAAATACTGCTCCGAGTACTTTGGCATAGTGCAGCGAAATGAGCAGTTTATTGATATAGTTCCTTTCACTGGACCTTATTTCCCAAGAAAAGATGATAAGATAATAGGAAAGATACTGGAAATCGGCCCATCCATGTGGACTGTTGATATAAATTCTCCATATCATTCCCTGCTGCACATGAACGACACCCCCTGGAGAACATCAGCCGGAGATATCAAGAGATATCTTGCAATTGGGGACTATATATACGGAAAAATAATGAGCATAAATGAACTGAGGGAGAGTTGGGTAACACTTAAAGATGCTGGATTGAGAAAACTTGAGGGTGGCCACATAATCTCAATACCTGCGCCAAAGGTACCAAGAATAATTGGAAAAGGCGGGTCGATGGTAAATATGATAAAGGATGCAACCGGCACGCGCATAGTAGTGGGCCAGAATGGGCTGATATGGCTGGACGGAATCCCGAAGAACATTATGATTGCCATTGACGCAATTAAGATGGTAGAGAACGAAGCGCATACCGTTGGCCTTACGGACAGAATGGAAGCATATCTGGAATCAAAGAAGGGTGAAATAGATGGGAACAGCAAGTGATATAAAGTTAATCGACGAAAATAACATCAGGCTCGACGGAAGAGGGCCAGATGAGTTAAGACCAATAAAGATCGAGACAAACGTACTGAACCGGGCAGATGGATCTTCATTTATAGAGTGGGGAGGAAATAAGATAATGGTTGCAGTTTATGGACCAAGAGAAGCTTATCCTAAACACAACCAGGATATCAACAAGGCTATAGTCAAGGCAAGATACAACATGGCCGCATTTTCCGTGGACGAAAGAAAACGACCCGGACCTGACAGGAGGTCTGTGGAGATCTCGAAGGTTGTTTCGGAGGCACTTGAGGCCGCAATAATGGTAGAACTTTTCCCAAGAGCACAAATCGACGTGTTTATTGAAGTGCTACAGGCAGATGCCGGCACCAGAATAGCAGGACTTACAGCTGCTTCTGTTGCAGTAGCTGCTGCTGGAATACCAATGAGAGACATGGTTGTGGGATGCACTGCCGGAAAGGTTGGAAACAAGATCGTTCTTGATCTTTCAAAGGAAGAGGATAATTTTGGACAGGCTGATTTGCCAATGGGAATTCTCCCAAAAAGTGACAGGGTAGTCCTGATGCAGATGGATGGAGACCTGTCAGTGGAAGAGTTTGAGCAGGCCACTTCAATGGTAATGAAGGCGACAAAGAGAATTGCTCAGATCCAGAGGGAAGCTCTTACCAAGAAATACGAGATTCAACAAAAGGAACAGGGTGAGTAAAATGCCTAAAGATGCACTTGGAGTTCTCTCTGAAATTAAGAAGAGCTTCATAACGAAACAGATAAAGGAAGGAAGAAGAGGCGATGGCCGGAAGCCAGATGAGTATAGAGAACTCAGGATTCAGACCAATTATGTGCCAAGAGCCAATGGATCAGCACTTGTTGAACTTGGAAAGACAAAAATACTTGTTGGAGTGAAGATAGATGCAGGCGAGCCGTTCCCGGACACTCCAAATCTGGGAGTTTTCACCACAAACGTTGAACTTTTGCCAATGGCCTTCCCCACTTTCGAGTCTGGACCCCCAAACGAGATGTCCATAGAAGTCGCAAGGGTGGTTGACAGAGGCATAAGAGAGTCAAAGATGGTAGACTTTGAGAAGCTTGTTATAGAGCCGGGAAAAAAGGTCTGGGTTGTGTTCGTGGACATCAATGTGCTAGACTACGACGGAAATCTCTTCGATGCATGCAGCTATGGAGCGGTTGCTGCACTCAAGACTGCGGTAGTCCCAGGTTCAAAGTATGGAGGAAGGGATACTCAGCTACCAATTAACAACACGCCAGTTTCAGTTACCATAGTGAAACTAGATGATGTTATGGTATGTGATCCGGACCTTGAGGAGGAACAGATGTCCACTACAAGAGTTACAATAACCACCACGGAAGATGGACACATACGTGCCATGCAAAAAGGGGACTTTGGTTATTTCGAACTTGATGAAATTAGAAAAGCTATAAAAATGAGCAGCGATACGGGTAGCATAATCAGGGAAAAATACCTGAAGTGATCTAAATGAGCAAGAGAACATTAAAGGTTGGGGCAGCAGGTAGATTTGGCCCCAGATACGGAGTTAAGAAGAAAAAGGAATGGCTTGACATATACCGCCAGAAGATAATGCTCTACAAGTGTCCGTCTTGCAAACAGACGAAAGTTGAGAGAATCGCTTCTGGAATTTGGGAATGCAGGCACTGTGGATACAAGTTTGCAGGCGGATCCTATACACCAGAGTATACTCCCACTGTCGTAGAAGAGATGAGGCAGAATGTATAAATGCATTAGATGTGGACGCCCCCTTGAAAAATCCTTTGGCACAGCAGAGATAGAGTGCGAGTGCGGTTCCAGGGTTTTTGTCAAGGAAAGACCCTCCATTGAAAAGGTAATTATCGCTCGATAAGCAATGAGAGATCTATCCGGGCTATTGCAGCAAGGTCTCTGCGTACGGTGTATCGGAAGGGTTTTTGCCACCATAGAGACGGGACTTACCAATTACGAGAGGGGGAGAATGATCCTCTTCTCTCTTAAGGTCATTATGGAGAACCCCGTCACTGAAATTGAAGAAAAGAGTTGCCCAGTATGTAATGGTATTTTTACTGAGTTCAATAAATACCTAGACATTGTAAATTCAGAGACCACTGGCTATGATTATAATACCATACTGATTGGATCCAGATTTCCAGCTCATATTATCCAGAGAGAACTTGAGATACAGAAGGAGAATGGATCTATGGGTGAAAGTATCAAGAAAGAATTCAATCGGGAATTCGGTAAGTTCTTCTCCTCAGTTACTGGGAAGGAAGCTGACTTTGAAAGTCCTGACATGAACATACTGATTGATACAGAATACGATTCCGTAGAGATTCATTCAAAGAGTGTGTATGTTGAAGGCACATATCAGAAATTGAGGAGAGACCTTCCACAGACAAGATGGGCTCATGACGCCGATGCACAAGAATCAGTGGAGTCAATTATTGGTGAACCGATTAAGAAGCTGACAGCCAGCAGGAATTATTACCTCCATGCTGCTGGCAGGGAAGACGTGGATGTGAGGATGCTCGGTAATGGAAGGGAGTTCGTAATCGAAGCGTATTCTCCGTCAGTGAGACATTTTGAGCTGGAAGTTTTACAAAATATGATAAATGAACAGAATCTGGGAGTAATAGTTTCGGATCTCAGGTTTACCGACGCATCCGAAGTCAAAAGGGTAAAGACTGAAATGCACTTTAAGACCTACAGGGTAGTAGTGCAGAGTGAAATGGATGTTGATGTCTCTAAAATTGAATACGCAAAGAAATATTTAAGTGGAAGAGTTATATATCAGAGAACCCCACAGAGAGTAATGAGACGCAGGGCAGACCTAGTAAGAAAGAGAAAAATCCTGAACGTGGAGATACTGGAAATATCCGGAAACAAGGCTACCCTGGAAATAACGGCCGAATCAGGGACATATATAAAGGAACTCATAAATGGGGATATGGGTAGAACAGAACCAAGTATGTCTTCAGTATATGGAAGTGATGTCGTGGTCTCTGAACTGGATGTGGTCAAGATACACAGGAGTGAAAAATAAATGACCAAAATGTCGCACGGCCCAAGAGCTGGGTCACGAAAAAAAATGACCAAGAAGATAAAACAGAGAGGCATGCCTACAGTAAATTCCATGCTAAAGGAATTCAATGTGGGTGATCTTGCAGCAATCAAGATAAATCCGTCTATTCATTCTGGCATCCCCTTTCATAACTTCCATGGATACACGGGAAGGATATCTGGAAAACAGGGTAGATGCTACATCCTGACGATCAAATCAGGAAGCGTTACCAAGAACATCCTTGCAGCCCCAGTTCATCTGATAAAGATAGAGGGACAATGATCAAAAAAAGTTACCTTTCCATGGGCGAAGTGTTCAAGATACTGTCAGAGAAAAAGGAACACACCGAGATAGAGGGAGAAAGCCTTGCCTATCTTGAAAAGTTCGTTAAGATTGACCCAAAGAAGAACAAGAAAATAGAGAAGGATGTGCTCGAGACAGTAGACCTTCCGGAAAAAGTCCTAAAAAAACTAATAGACCTGGTTCCCAGAAGCAAGGAAGAATTCACCAGCATTTTATCGTCTTACGGTATAATAATTTCTGAAAAAGATTTAAATACGCTCTTAAGCTATTTTGAATTGCTATAGCGCTTAGCTGGGAGTGTGTAAGTTTTGGAAGAATATGTATATGTTTTAGATTATCTGCCTCAGGGTCGCCCTGAAGAAAGAGGTTACAGGAGCTCACCAGTTGTTTTGGCAGTTGGGGAAGAGGAATTCAAACTCCTGGAAATTGTTCCAAAACCGAACGCAGTGATATCTGTTGGGGAGAAGATATACATAGGCAAGAATCCAGAATTGCGCACAAAGATTATTTCTGTAAAGAGGAGAATATCCTACAAGGAACTGACAAGCGCTGCAGTCAATGAATTGCCCTTTGTACTTGAATCCATAGTGAACCAGAAAGAGGAGAGATTCGTCAAATTTTTCAATGAGGCTGAATCTATAAACACTAGAATGCATTCTCTTGAACTTCTTCCCGGACTTGGAAACAAGACCATGTGGACCATAATAGAAGAGAGAAAGAAAAAAAGATTCGATTCTTTCAATGATCTGACAACCAGGGTGAAGACCATACACAACCCACAGAAAATGATAGCCGGAAGGATTGTGGATGAGCTTCAGGACAGGTTTGAGAAACATCGCATATTTGTTGCAAGATGAAATCTACTAGGGTTCCCAGCAGGAAATACGGCCAGGTGTTCCTCAAGAGCACGGATGTTGCCAGGTTTGAGGTTGAAAGTCTTTATCCGGCACCCGGCGAAAACGTTCTGGAAATAGGGGCCGGTCCTGGCATTATCACCTCTGAACTAGTAAGCGCATTCTCCAGCGTTACGGCACTCGAACCGGATCATGGTCTTTATGCAAACCTCACGGACAAGTTCAGCTCCCAGGTTGAGGCAGGAAAAGTCAAAATCCTGAAAGAGAGTTTCCTGGACTTTCCAGCTGGAAATTATGACAAGATTATAGGCAACATACCCTATCATATTTCATCCCCGATTATCTTTCACCTGCGGGAATTCAGTTTCAAGCGTTGCATACTCATGGTTCAGGAAGAGTTTGCAAACAGACTCGTCGCTACTCCAGGAGAGGGAGAGTATTCAAGGCTGAGCGTCAACGCTTCCCTAAACTTCAGGATTAAAAAGATCAGGCCTGTGCCAAGAACCCTATTCAGTCCTGCGCCGAAAGTGGATTCAACGATAGTGTCCCTTGAGAAGAAAGCAGAGTTTTACGATCTGGACTTATTGAGTTTCGATAAATTGCTCGTTAAGCTGTTCTCAAATAGGAGAAAGATGGTAAGGAGCATCATGGACTCGTATCCTGTTGATCTTGCAGAGAGACGGCCAGATACCCTTACCACGGAAGAAATAATAAAAATTTTTAAATTGGTGTCGAGTTAGAATATTACTGGGTTTTGTTATCAGAATCCTGGTTTCCCCTTGTCTTGCTGACAATATCAGAAAGACCCATAACGCTGATTGGGTTTGAGGTGAGGCCGCCGGCAACTGGAGTGTTGAACGGTACCATCATTAGTGTGCCTTTCCCTTCCAGTCCTATTTCATAAAGAATGTTCAGCCACCTGAGTTGGAAAGCCGTGGGGTTGGAACTGTATTGAGCAGCAGCTTCGACCATCTTCTGCGCTGCTTCAACCTCAGCCACTGCTAACGTTACCCTTGATCTTCTCTCCCTTTCGGCCGAAGCCTGCCTTGACATAGCTTCCTGAAGTGCCTGCGGAACAATCACATCCCTGATCTCTACAGACGAGACCTTAACTCCCCAGTGCTCAGTTTTCTCATCTATTATCTCTCTCGCAGATTCACCAAGTTTTTCCCTCTCTGACAGGACTTCGTCGAATGATGATTTTCCGAGAACTTCCCTTAGTGTAGTCTGGGCAGAAAGGTTCGTGGCGGTCGCGTAATTTTCAACGTTCAATATCGCTTTTTCAGGATCGATTATCTGGAAATACATAACTGCATCGACATTCAGAGGCACGTTATCCTTTGAGTAAGTAGACTCTGTCTTGAAGGCAACCGCCTGTATCCTGGTGGAAAGCACCGCCGTTATCTTGCTTATAATCGGGGTTACGTATATCAGTCCCGGGCCCTTCATTCCACTGTACCTACCGAGTGTAAGTACAGGAGCTCTTTCCCATTCTTTCAGAATGTGTATTCCAGATAGCAGTATAATTATAATAATTATAGCTATAAATATCAAAAAGATATCCAATCCACTTATCGCCATGATGTTAGATAAATAAAAAAGATATATAACCATTTGCTACTCCGTGTATAACTGGCTTCCTGAGGATATGGTTCGCGCAGTAAATATTGGCATGAAACATGTCAGGCAGGATTATTATGACCTGGCTCAGATATTTCTTAAATTGGGAGTATCAGAAATAATTTAACCGGTAATGCGTTCTGGTGATGGGTACTGTATGCAATTCAAAGCTAAACTTGTTTCGTGGAATGAAATTGAAACCTGGTGCGACAGCATAAGGGAGAAAGTATCGCTTTCATTTAAGCCGGACACAATAGTTGGAATATCACGCGGTGGATTGGTCCCTGGAAGAATCCTGTCTGACATGATGTGGATAAAGGACCTCCAGAGTGTAAAGACCGAACACTGGGGACTTACCGCTACTGTCGATGGGAAGGCTTCCATAAAAAACCGATCTGTACTGTTCCTTGAAAAAAAGAGGGTACTGCTTGTTGATGACATAACAGATACCGGTGAAAGCATGACACTCGCTAAGGAATACATTTCAGAATTTTCACCCATGGAGGTAAGGACGGCAGCTTTACTTCACATAAACCGATCAAGATTCGTCCCAGATTTTTATGCCGAGGAGATTGATAACAGTAACTGGACATGGTTCATATTCCCCTGGAATATCCACGAGGACCTGGATAATCTATCAGGGAGGACCATGGTTTCTCCCATGACCACTAGCGAACTGAAAGCCGCGCTGAAAAATGACTACGATCTTGATATTGCTAACAATGTACTGGAACATGTCCTTACGGTAATGGAGAGAACCGGGAGAATTTCGAAATCCGGAACCATGTGGAAAAAGAGCTGAAGATCTCTTCACGACCTGATTATTGTTCCAGCCTTTCCCGCGAGAGCCGCCTTTGCATTATCCAGTGATGTTATTATGGCCTCTTTCCCTCCAGATCGTATGAACCTGATTGCTGCCGTAATCTTTGGACCCATGCTTCCCTTTGCAAATGCACCACCTTCGTAGTAATCTGTTATCCTGGCCAGGTCAACCACGCCGATCGCTTCCTGTTCCGGCTTTCCATAAGCCAGAAAGGCATTTTCAACATCCGTGAGAATTACAAGTCTTCTAGCATTGATTGAACTGGCAAGAACTGAAGATGCCAGATCTTTGTCTATCACTGCATCTACCCCTTCGTAGAATCCATTGGATTTCACCACTGGAATTCCTCCGCCCCCACTGCACACAGGCAGAAAACCATCCGAAAGAAGGGACAGGATTTGTTTTCTCTCCAGGATCTCAAGGGGGTCAGGCGATGGGACAAGTCTCCTCCATCCTCGGCCTGAGTCCTCCTTCATGGACCATTTTTTTTCCTTCATGCTTTTAGCAGCCTCCTCTTCCGTATAGAAAGGGCCGATTGGCTTGGATGGGTTTGTGAAAGAAGGGTCGTTATTGTCGACCAGTGTCCTGGTCATAAGCACGGAAATGTCCCGGGAAAGCCCGAATTCATACTTTGCCTTCTCGTATGCAAATGAAAGGGCAAGACCTATCAGACCCTGCGACATTGCACCGCATGAATATAATGGCATAGGTTGTGTAACATTCTTTGAGAATTCATTCTGAAGCAGAATGTTTCCAACTTGTGGGCCATTTCCATGGGAAATTACCACCTCATATTCAGCCAAGGCGGATCCCAGGCTGGAGAACGCCTCATACGCTCTTGCAGACTGTGTTTCAAAGTCTCCGCTATCGCCCTTCCTCAAAAGTGCATTTCCTCCGAATGCTATTACTATTCTTTCCATGATAACCCCGGAAAGGACTACATCGCCCGCAAGTATTTAACCATGAATCCTTGCACCGATAAGTAAAGATCAAACTGAAAACATATCTACAATGCTGACATTACCA
This sequence comes from bacterium, assembly GCA_027368075.1. Taxonomy (GTDB): domain Archaea; phylum Thermoplasmatota; class Thermoplasmata; order Thermoplasmatales; family Thermoplasmataceae; genus B-DKE. The sequence continues at coordinate 238 of DAICSO010000016.1, read as the reverse complement.
GACATGAAGATTGTAATTGCACATACACCTGATCCGGATGACTCGTTCATGTTCTACGGAATGTTTGAACATAAGATAAAAACACACTATGAATATGAGCAGGTCGTCAAGGACATTGAGACCTTGAATAAAGAATCCGTGAGAGAACTCTATGATGTTACCGCCATATCGGCCAATGGATATGCTGCCGTATCAGACAAGTATTATCTCACTACCTCCGGGGCTAGCTTCGGACTGA
>DAICSO010000169.1:0-534 GCA_027368075.1 bacterium | reverse complement strand
GGTTTCGGCCAGATGCTGAACTCGAGGCCCATGGTTCGGTGAATTTTATTCCCATGTCGTCATACGTGATCATGAATCTGAATCACACATACTATTTTATGGGACAAATACCAAAGCGTAATCGCATAATAATAATTTACCCCAGCCAGACAGGCATATTCGCTGACGATAACAAAGAAAAATTATAATGATATGAACTATGTCGTCTAGTTGAAAAAGGGCTTGTGGTCTAGCGGTTATGACATCGCTCTCACACAGCGAAGGTCGCCGGTTCAAATCCGGCCAAGCCCATTTAGAAATGCAGGCAAATCCGATTTCCAGGCGGATAGGTAGGGAGTCGATTATTTAATTATGTGGGTACATCCATAGAGCAATCGAGGAAGTAACAGCCATGTCTTGAAGTAAATTATTTGAAATGTAGGAATTTTGTTATTTTAAAATCTATTATTTAAAGGGCTGTGCGCTTGACCCCTCAAATTTTTTTATTATGCCCACTAGATACATGGAACCTGTGACAAGTATGTGTTCATAATG
>DAICSO010000168.1:0-537 GCA_027368075.1 bacterium | reverse complement strand
GAAGGAAGTGTTACAAAATCGCCCTTGGCCGGATCAAATTTCGCATCCACAACACGGACGCTCCTGGAGCCAAGCTTAACCTGGGTTCTCTGGTGGCTCACCCTGGTTGTGGTCCTCAGTATCACCGGCATACGGAATTTTTCGGAGATCTCGAAAGCCCTGATGACGAAATCCTTCGCCTCCTGGGGATTTGAGGGTTCTAACATTGGAAGATGCGCCAGTTCCGCATAATGGCGATTATCCTGCTCGTTCTGTGATGAGAACATGGATGGATCGTCAGCGGTCATGATTACCATTCCTCCCCTGACTCCAGCATAACTCATTGACATTATGGCATCCGCAGCGACGTTCATTCCCACATGTTTCATGAAGACAAATGATCTGACTCCGGATATGGCTGCTGCATAGGCCATCTCAGTTGCGACCTTCTCGTTGACTGAGAATTCGAAATAGAATCCTCCTTTCCTAGCGACTTTAGAGAGAGTGTCACCGACCTCGCTTGAAGGGGTACCCGGGTACGTTGTTGCGAAACCAACT
>DAICSO010000167.1:0-538 GCA_027368075.1 bacterium | reverse complement strand
TAATAGTTACGACAGCATATTACTTTCTCCGAAAGGTGCAAAAATAAAACCAAGCAATCTATTCACTAGGAAAACCGATTTCAGCGTATTTATAGGAGGTTTCTCTGAGGGTGATTTTGTAAGTCCGGTATACAAGAAATTGAACCCAATTTCCATATTTGACGATGAACTGACCATATGGACAGTAGGCTGGGAAATACTTTCCAGTATGGAAACATTGGAGGGAATCAGATAGATCATTAAACCTAAAATTTATTACTATTCTAACTATTAGGGTTCGAAGCGGGTGTGGTGTAGCCTGGTAACACGCGAGCTTGCCAAGCTCGTGCCTCGGGTTCAAATCCCGGCACCCGCATAAGTGTAAAAGTGTGATGCGACAAGTTGTTATTAGTTTTTAATACATTTTTTGTTGTTTCGTAACCATCAATAAAGTTACCCCGTATCATTTTCTATAATTTTCAATACACATCTTATTAATAAAAAAATTATCCAAGTACCGTCTTTATATATTACATTGATTTTGATATAAACATTAATT
>DAICSO010000166.1:0-542 GCA_027368075.1 bacterium | reverse complement strand
CAACTTTTGCACCTGAAGCGTACGCAAGCCTGTAGAAAACCTCCACAAGATCTTCTTCCTCCTCAAGAACCATAGGCGTTGAACACTTGTCGCAGATGACATTTCCGTCCGGCTTGGTCATAAGTTCGCGGGTGTTTCCGCATTGCGGACATCGGTACCTGTAGTGAACCTTGTTGAGATCCTCTGAAATAATAAGCAGATCAAGGGACTTCTGCTCAAGTGCATTCTTGATTGCCGTCTCCCCGTAGACACCAAGCCCGCCATCAGGTTTCCTGATTTCCATCATGAACCTGTTCATGAGGTCTTTTTCCTTTGCTATTCGCATCTCCTTCATTGTTTCAGAAGCTTTTTCAACAATTTCCCTGAGCCCTGTTTCATCAGTATATCCAATATCCAGCAGGTCCTTCACCTTGGCCTTGACCTCGTTCCGGAGGTAATCCTTTTCAAAGAAGTACTCCTTAGTTGCACCGGGGCCACCAATGAACACAGCCTTGATGTCCTTTATGAGCGGCATAAAGGCGTTGTTTGCGATTTCTCCAACC
>DAICSO010000165.1:0-547 GCA_027368075.1 bacterium | reverse complement strand
CGTTTAAGGGAATTCCACCTGTGTGCACTCGCCCATGCCTATATGCTGGAAAAAACAATGGTAACTCAGTGGAATCAGGATGGGTATATTACTCCGAACTTGACCCAGGAGCAGAAGTTTAGAACGCTGTAAGATGGATTTACTTTCTTTCATGTTTTCTCGATCCTGATAGCAGTAACCTTGTATTCTGGAGTATTCTGTTTAGCGTCCCTCTGTGGACCTGTGATCTGGTTCAGGCTAACCTGGGGGTCGTTGAAGGTTGCAAATGCAGTGCCGTCTTTCAGGTTATAATCCACGGAGAACTTTGTCACTGCCACCCCGTACCTGCTCACAAGTCTCACCCTTTCTCCCGTTTTAAGCTTCATTTTCTCTGCATCACCACGCGAAACGTACACATAATCTGTATCATGGAATGTCCTGTTACCAGATCTGTCTGTCATTGTAGCAGCATTGAACTGGAACAGGGACCTGCCTGTTGAAAGAAGGATTGGATAATCAACAGTAGTTACCTCGGATGTTGGCAGGTATTTCGTCACAACCAGGGACG
>DAICSO010000164.1:0-547 GCA_027368075.1 bacterium | reverse complement strand
AACAGGTTCCCTACTCCATGGCTTGTCCGGATTTCCCCTATCCGGTAATTGTGGTCCGGAACTCACACAATATTCACGTTCACATGTGTGAAACCTGACCTATTGGATGTGAATGATGAATTGTATCTCCTTGCTCATTTCATTAGATTTTCAATAGGGTCTTATTTGTTATTTCGAGAGAATTCATGGCTTCTCATTGATCGAAAAGAGTTACTTACGGGAGTGAAAATGAGGCATGCGGAGGGTGCGATTCGAACGCACGGACCCCTGCGGGAATGGACCCTAAATCCATCGCCTTTAACCTAGCTCGACAACCTCCGCAAACATATCCTGAATTTAAGTTAGGTATATTAAAGGTATTCAGTCATAACTGATGCAAACAATGAAAGATAACACGAGGAAGAGAATCGGTGCACAGTTTCATAGCTATTGCCATTTGTTCAGATGATTTGTTCTTCTTAGCAGTAAAGCCAGTTGAAGGCCAGAGGTAATGACAGATGCAGACAAGTGCTTGAGGAAACCAACTTATGTGAAAGGTTGTAAAGAA
>DAICSO010000163.1:0-556 GCA_027368075.1 bacterium | reverse complement strand
GGCCTTGCAGGCGGAGCTACACTTACAGCCAGGATCCAGAACATTGCCCTGGGAAATGCCATAATTGCACTGGCTTTCGAAGTCCCGGGCTACTGGATTGCAGTTGGGCTCATTGACAGAGTGGGCAGGAAGGCCCTTCAGTGGATCGGTTTCCTGGTCATGGGAATGGCCTACCTCATAATTGCCCTGAGGCTTGGATACCTTCAGACTGTTCTTCCATTATTCCTGGCAGTGTACGGCATCTCTTTCCTCTTCGGGAATATAGGGCCAAATACCACCACATTCATCTTTCCCACGGAACTCTATCCGACTCAGATAAGGACAACCGGGCATGGTATATCTGCAGGTACGGCCAAGTTCGGGGCTGGAATATTCACTTTCCTCATACCTGTCCTGACTGCTTCTCTGGGTACCCCATCCGTGGTTGCCATTCTTGCCATGATTTCCTTCATGGGAACGGTACTTACACTGATCACACTGAAGGAGACAAAAGGGAAGTCCCTGGAAGAGACCTCAGGCCAGGCAAGCGTATCCTGATCCCTGAAATTTTCTTCTT
>DAICSO010000162.1:0-557 GCA_027368075.1 bacterium | reverse complement strand
ATTCGCCCTTCCATCCCCTGCCATTGATACCGCCTGTGTAGTTGTATTTCACATCCTTCAGGCCCATCTCTGACACAACGATGTCAGCAATTCTTGAAACTGAAGTGGTAAGGGGGTTCCCAAGGTTGTAAATGTCAGTTTTCGGCGATTTCTCGTGGACATAAATCATGGATTTCACGCAGTCCTCCACATACAGGTAGGACTTCCTCTGTGTCCCGTCCCCAAGGATCTCAAGCTCACTGCTGTTTTTCTGCAGTTTCCTGATGAAGTCAAATATGACACCATGGGTGGAATTCTTTCCAACTATGTTTGCAAACCTGAAGACTGTGCCCTTTATTCCATAATAGTGTGAGTATGCAGTGATGAAGCCTTCGCAGGCCATCTTGGAAGCACCATAGCTGGATATGGGCATGTATGGGCCATAATCCTCAGGCGTGGGCATGACTGAGGCTTCACCATAAACTGTGGAACTGGATGCAAAGAGGATTTCCTTAACCTCTTTCTTTCTCATGTATTCAAGGAGGCTGAATGTTCCCTCCACATTGTTCTGAAAATCC
>DAICSO010000161.1:0-558 GCA_027368075.1 bacterium | reverse complement strand
AGTGAAACTGTGATTGGCCTGTCAAGTATTGAAAGTGATTTGTTTCTGTCGATCCAAGGAAGGAAGAAAACGTAAAGAACAGGAATTCCACCAAATACCACTGTCATCCATAGAGGGTTAAGTGGAAGATCGAAATCCATGGCTTTGTACACAAAGAGTAAAAACCATGGCGGGTAAAATGGACCTCCGAATGGAGCATTGGCAGCAACCTGTGGAAATGGGCTGAATAGCATAGGTACGTCGGAATTTGGTAAAGCAGCAAGGAAAGACGGAATTATCAGAATCAGGGCAAATGTATAAAGTGCAATCTGCACCATGTAAAGCATATTGTAAGGGAACCAAGCTTTGTATGCGGAACTCTCTTTGTCCACTGCAGGTGCTGTGTAATTTGCTTCTGATCTTTTTGGCATTATGGTATTGTATTCAGCCAGGAAGAAGTGCAAAGCAAAAAGAACACCAATCAGTACAACAAGAACCACATGCCATCCATAGAGGGTTAAGTGGAAGATCGAAATCCATGGCTTTGTACACAAAGAGTAAAAACCATGGCGGGTAAAA
>DAICSO010000160.1:0-559 GCA_027368075.1 bacterium | reverse complement strand
AAGAGGTCAAGGAAAGAACTGGTTGGGACAGCATTGATTATATAGAACTCATTGGAAACTACAGTAAAGGGAGGGAATGCACTGCAAAATCAGGTGACAGGACTTATAAATACTATTTCAGAACTTATTCCGATGGAAGAATGATGTCATTTGAGGGCAGGAATTAAGATTTAACCAGTAAAAAATGGGTCTGCCCGGATTTGGACCGGAGTCTCCAACTCCCGAAGCTGGAAGGATACCAGGCTACCCCACAGACCCTTGAAAAGGTAAATGTGTATCAGGATATTTTATTTTCCATAGCTGTTGAGACTTCTTCATGCGTTACAAGTGAATGAAAATACATGTAGAAAAGAATAAGAACAACTGGAAGTGCAGTGTTTGGATCAGTGGATGGATTAACATAAATCCCCATGTCCTGGAATATTACCCATATACTGAATATATATGCAGCAGTGAGTAAGTATGATGCTTTTCGCTTCCCAGCAATGGCTAAGCAAAGAGCAAGGGGGACTAAAACAAATATGATGTTAAAATAGAATCCGTAAATTGATATTATGGG
>DAICSO010000015.1:0-23776 GCA_027368075.1 bacterium | reverse complement strand
TACCACTGCAATGCATGTGGTCTCACCATGGACAGGGATCTCAATGCTGCCATCAATATCCGCAATCGCGGAATCGCAAAGGTAGGGAGGGGCACTCCCGAATTCGCGCCCGTGGAAAGTGCTACGGTGGCGGAACTCTCAAAAAGGGGTCTACGAGTTGCTACTCTGTGAAGCAGGAAGCCCCCGGTAACGCCGGGTGAGGATGTCACTGGTTTATTGGATCTTGTCGATCTTTACACCATCGTCGTCGAAGAATGCCAGTATATCTCCGTCGTTGAGGCTCAGCCTCTTTGCGATTTTCCTCGGGATAGTGATCCTGTATGATGTCCCTCTAGCAGAGACGTGTGTTACGTCAATTATTGGTTTTCTGTCCATGACGGTATAAATGGAAATATTATATTAAATGTTATTGATACATTTGATGCCATTTATGCCACAATTTCACTAATCCACAAATTGGTTCAGGAATCAGTTTGTACGAACAATACAACTCAGCCATGAAGTGCAATTGTTGAAGTTGGGGTGACGGATAACACCTAATTTTTATATCCGAGAAACCTATCCCATGATAATATGTCACGAAAACCAGCTCGAATGTATACACACATTTCAGGCCCTGCATACACAAGAAGAGAATTCATGGGCGGCGTACCTTATCCAAAGATTACTACATTTGTCCAGGGAAACCAGAAAGCAGACTTTGATATAGAGATGCAGCTGGTAGCAGAGGAAGCATGCCAGATCAGGCATACCGCACTTGAGGCTGCCAGAATTTCCATAAACAGGAAACTCCTTGAGAATTTCGGTGCAGAGGGTTATTTCCTGCAGATAAGGCCGTATCCACACCAGGTACTGAGGGAACATAAGATGGCAACAGGAGCCGGCGCAGACAGGATTTCAAGCGGTATGAAGCTCTCTTTCGGCAGGCCGGTAGGCACTGCAGCAAGAGTCTACGAAAACGAGATCATAATGGTTGCAAGAATAAATTCTGCCGGGGCAAAGCAGCTGAAGGATGCATTGCACAAGGCTTCATTCAAGCTCCCCACACCGTGCAAAATTAAAATAACAAAGGGAAACGAGATCGCTGGAAAGATTGGATTGTAGATCTGCTTAACTCCAACACAGATTCTTTATGCATGACTCTACTTTTCCTTTTTCCAATGCAAAATGTATCACATTTTCCCTGATAATAAACGCCTCCCAGTTCTATGTTGATACCTAGTTCGTTCAATTTTAGGCAATATCATTGATTTTTCAGGTTACTGAACTTTATCCCCGTTTTGTGGTATCATTTGTTACAAGACTGAAGAACAATTGGAAGGGAGCATGAATGCATTGGTTCTTCCCCGAGAAGCAAAGGCAAAGCATCATATGTACAAATCCGTTAAGGCAGACGAATGCCAAAACTTCCCGTTATTTTCTACAGGTTCATGGTCTCAAAGATGCTGGCAAGCATTCTCTTCAATTCATATGTGTTATTTTTCCTGTGGGTGGTTCTGCAGACTTATCACTCTGTATTCCTGGCAGGAATGATAGCAACGATATACCTTGCAGTTGAGCTTATCGCCTCGATTCCGATTGGGCACATGATAGACAGGGTAAACAGTACCACGATAAGCCTGATCAGTTCTATTATCATCCTGATATGCCCTCTTTTGATTCTCTCGGGATACTCCCTTCTGGCAGTATACTCCGGCACAACGCTGATCGCGCTAGGCATAACCATGAAGGGAGACAGTTTTTCTGCAACAATCAAGAAACACTTGAGTCAGGAGCAATTCATTACTTCGAATTCATTCAACCAGGCTGCAATATACTCTGCATCCCTGATAGGAACAGCACTTGGCGGGATATCTATCATATACTTTGTACATCTTTTTCCTTTAATACTGATTGCAATAAGCATAGCCTCCGTTGCTCTTTCAGCCCCGGTGTTTGAGGAAAAGCAAAAAGAGGCACACAAAAAGGCAACGGAGGAACTCGCATCAGCTATCGTTTTTTACCGCAAGATTCTTGGTTTCCTTGCAGTGGCTTTTTTCCTCAACGGCCTATTTATGGCAATAGAAGTTTATTCATCGGGACTGTTTGACATTGTGCTGCATTCAAGCGCCATATTCTACACAATCTTTGTAGCCTCAATATCAATAGGTGGAATAATCGGTTCTTTTCTGGCTAACGCTATCAAGAAACATATCAATGACCCATTCAGGATATCCCTGTTTGTTCTTCTTTATTCCCCAATTTTTCTGATCCTTGGGATCAGTAGAAGTGCCATTATCGACATTTTAGACACAACACTTTTAGGCCTCCTTCTGCCCTTAATTAATGTTCCTCTTATGGCTAAACTGATGAGCGTTGTTCCCACAAACATATACGGCAAGATAATGGCTTTCCTGAGAATTTTCATAGGCGGATCTACTCCTGCAATGGCTGCCTTGTTTTCGTTTGTTGTGCTTTACTTCCCGATAAATGTGATACTTTTCTACATAGGTATTTTCCTCTTTCCCCTGGCTGGACTGGCATTTATTGTAGTACCAAATTTTATGAAAATGGAAGCTGACTCGAACGCGACTGTTTCCTAGAATACGCTTTTATTCCTTACACTGGAATCAAGCTGTTTGCAATTACCCATTACAGATGCTGAAACGCCCGAATGCAATCAAGGATCTGGATAAGAGTGGCTCAGAATGAAGAAAATAGATGGAAATCGACTGACCAAAGCAGCCGGTTGTAATCATTCAGCTGAACCTGTTAAGGCAAAGGAGTACACTCAGTATCCACAGTTTGAGACCTGAGCGAGGGTACGCTTGCATCTGTTATGATCTATTCGTAAACCTTTTCCTCGACAAGCTTGAAATCAATGGCGTCCTGTTCCACTACCCGCTTGCCTTCCCAGTAATCAGGTCTGGATATCTCCTTTACAAATTCATGCTGTATTATCATCTTCATTACTTCACTGCTGCCCGTCCAGATGAGTCCAAGGCGTGCATCTCTCAACAGCCTCTCTACGGGATAAACAGTAGTGTAGCCAATTCCTCCCATTATTTGCATGGCAGAGTTCACAGCAGCCCACATCGCTTCCGTGGAATTCAGTTTGGCCATGGAGATAAGCTTACGTGCATGTGCCATTGGTAGCCTCCCTGCCTCGTAGGCGTCTGCGGCCTTGCTTGCCTCATATACAAGTGCCGCTGAGTTTGCAAGAGAGGTGAGACTTTCAGCAATCTTGAAGCTAACCCCTTCGTGTTCTATGAGTTTGCTTCCAAAAGCCTTTCTCCTCAGCGCGTAGCCTGTTGCGATTTCAATTGCCGCCATACCAACACCAATGGAACCGGACGCTGTCGTCAACCTCTCCGGGATCATCATGATATTGAAGATGTCGTAGCCACCATTCAATGCCCCTATAAGATTTTCCTCTGGAATTTCAGCATCCCTGAAAACGATTCTCGCGGTTCCACCACCTTTGTTTCCCATCAAACCGTACATAGTTTCGATCTTCAACCCTGGCGTGTTCCTGTCAACTATGAATGCACTCACACCCCTTGTCCTGTTCTGCGCACTTTGATCCGTTATTGCATATGTAACAAAGAAGTCGGCTCCCTGACCCCCAACTATGAAACGCTTCTGTCCGTTGAGAATGAAAGATTTTCCCTTTTTTGTTGCCGTGGTTTTCATCATGCCAAAGAGATCAGAACCACCGGAAGGTTCCGTAATCGCTTCTGCGCCATAGAGCAGCCCTGAAGTAATCCCGGTAAGGTACTTTTCCTTTTGATCCTTTGTGCCAAATTTGTTTATGGGCTCACCGACAATAGTGCCGAGGGAATACATACAGCTGAGAGTGAACCCCAGGTATCCCATCTCTTCCACTGCTGCCATGTCAGCAACCCATGATGCTCCTCTTCCTCCATATTCTTTTGAAAACCTTAATCCGATCATATTTGCCTTTGCGTTTATATCAACAAATTCCCTGGGAAATTTCTTGGTCTCGCTTTCTATGGCTCTTATGAGATCTGGTGGAATAGACTTGGCCACCTTTCTTGCCTTAAGCTTTATTTCCAACTCACTTTCACTTAACAGAAAATCTTCCATTTATTCACTCCCCTACCATATTTCTCAATTTCTTTTTGTCTATTTTCCCTGTTCCTGTCAGTGGCATTGCATCGATCCGGATGAACTTATCAGGGATCCACCACTTCTGCATTTTACCTTCCTTTACCCGGTTGACAAGATAGCTCAGGATGTACTGGTCTTCAACTGTCCTTCCCTGTTTGATCTTGATGTAGGCGACGGGCCTTTCACCCCACTTCTTGTCAGGAAAACCCACAATGGCAACGCTCTCTATCTCCGGAATATCTGACATGACGCTCTCCACCATTGCCGAAGGTATGAATTCAGCCCCGCTCTTTATCAGGTCCTTAAGCCTGTCACTTATCTGCACCTTTCCATCGAGAATGTATCCTGCGTCTCCAGTGATGAACCATCTTTCGCTGTCATATGATTCGGCGGTTTTTTCATCATCTCCCACGTAACCATTGGGAAGCCACGGAGACCTGAAGTTAATCTCGCCAATCTTTCCATCATTGGATTTCCTGATCCTGTATTCAGACAATGGAGCGGGTATCACGCCGGAAGTGGAAAGAGTATTCCTCTCATAAAGATCTGGCAGATTTTCGGAAAGTGAACCGATTCCTGCAATCAAGCCATCTGAGAAGCCATAAATTGAAGTGAGTTCGATGCCCTTGTCCGAAGCTGCCTTTACTATACCGGACGGGATGGGAGATCCGCCGACGAGAACTTTCAGGCCACTTAGGTTAGCTGCATCTGGATGCGAGAGTATACCATATAGCATTGTCGGTACCATGCTCATCCATGTTACCTTATTCCTCCTTATCGCGTCCATTGTCAGCTGAAGATCGAATCGTCCATCCATGACATAATCTGCACCAATCATGGTGGCAACATACGGGGTACCCCATGACCAGAGATGATAATTAGGTATCAGGGAGAAAATAACATCAGTTGAGTTAATCCTCGAATTACCGGGATATGCGGAAAGCAGGGTAAGAATACTCCATATTGCCAGAGTTGTCTTCTTGTGTGTGTAAGCTATCTGCTTCGGTTTTCCAGTCGTGCCAGAAGTGAAAAGAATGGATGCAGTATCGGTCTCGTGCGAGGTGAAGTTCTCTCCCTCGCTTCCGGTTTTCATTAAGTCCGCATAGGAATTGAAACCTGAAGGACTCCCATCGTTTATAACGTAAATGTTATCCCTCCTTATGATCTTCATTTCCTCTATTTTCTTTACAAGGGGAAGAAATTCATCTGAAAAGAAAAGGACTTCATCATTGGCCATACTGATGGTCCTGATTATCTCCTCGGGAGGCAAACGCATGTTTACCGGATGAATCACATTCCCTGACAGAGGGATGCCGAACAGCATTTGCATGTATGGAATTGTATTCCAGTCGAGTACGCCTATTGCCTTTCTGTCACCATATTTTGCAGATATGGCGCTGGAAAAACGCTTAACGTTCTGGAAAAGCCCATGATAAGTCGTTGACACCCCCTTATAATGAATCTTCTTTTCCGGCGATCTCAACAGTGTCTGGTAAAATAAGCGATCAAGGGTCAACCCTATGTCCATTCCTTGCTGCATACGAATTAATGCAGATATCAATATATATAACATTTGGTGCGATTCTTACCGGTTCAATTTTAGACTTTTTTGTGATACCCAACACTCATGGATCGAATAATGCCATGATCCCGGCAAGATATTCTCAGATCGAGAGTATATCAGGATAACTGCGAAAGATGATAAAGCTAACGCTGTTTCTGGTTCCAGAAATCTGCAGAATATGACCTGCTTTCCCTGCTTCCGATGAAATCCTGTATAAGTTTCGCAGCAAGCATTGAGGTGTTTCCGTTATCATAAAGGGGAGTAAACTCCAGGACATCAAAACCCACGGCATCCATTGCGAAGGTATTTATCACAGCTTTGACGTCTGTGTCGGATAAGCCGTATGGCTCTGGCGTTCCAACCCCTGGGGCATACGCCGGGTCAATGCCATCCATGTCTATTGATATGTAGATCTTTCCATGTACAGCATTCCGTATTTCCCTGATCACACTGGAAATTCCTCTCTCCCGCACCATTGAAGCGCTGAAGAACCTTACTTTGTGGAATTCAGGTGAATCGTATTCCTCCTTCGAAACAGATCTGGTCCCGATGGAAAAGATCCTGCTCTCGCCAAGAATCTCAAGGGACCTGCGGGTTACGCATGCATGGTTGTGCTCATTTCCCATATATGATTCCCTGAAGTCTGAGTGTGCGTCTATTATGATCATAGACACGTCACGGAGGTTTCTTATAGCGCCTGTAGTGATTGAGTGCTCTCCACCGATCATAATCGCACCTTTCCGTCCAATATTATCTTTGAAGTAGCCTGCTGGACTGAATCTACAACCTCAGCCGCATCTTCACCAACTTCCAGGTTCCCGAGATCAGCTATGGGGACATCCGGGAAATTGACCCCGTAATATGGATCAAAGGATTCGAGGTTGTCATATGCATATCGAACACTTTCCGGGCCCAGCCTGGAACCTCTCCTGAAACTTGACGTGCCGTCAAAGGGCACTCCGAAAATAACGTAACGTGCTTCAGCATATCTGGAATGCGCATCGGGAAGCTTTGTGCTCTTAAACAGGTAGCTCAGTTCTGGAACATTATCTTCTTCTTTCCCATGGTCTCCCAATAAGATACCTCCATTCCAGCCTTTACTCTGTCTGCATCTTCAGGTGAGATCGGGATCAGGAACGTTTCAAAGGTCTCGGAGTCCATCAGCTGGGCTTCCTTGTTGGCAACCGATAATACCTGTGCATTCTTCTTCTCTATAATAGGTACTTTCACTTTGTGCTTTACGGGGTAGACCACGCTGTGCTTCTGATCGTCAAAAATGCCTATGGCAACTATTCTTCCCTTGGCTTCACCGTGCTTTCCAGGCTTTGACATGGTTATTTCCATTATCTTGCACGGAGAATCGTCTATAAGCATGTATCTTCCTACTTTTAATTCCCTTACTTCGGCTTCCTGCCAGCTCATTATAATTCTCAGAGCGATCGTCTCGGTGCTTAAATACTTTATGAGATATATCGACGGCAAAGAATATTAGATTCAGTAAAACTCTTCCTCCGCTTCCACGCCTTCTGCCGGGTGGACCAGTTTGCCATCATCCTTCAGTACCTCACCGTCGATGATCACGAATTTTACGTTTGAGGGATTTGCAGAATATACTATGCTGCTGACTGCATTTTCCATGTTTGTAGGGGTCATGTTTGCCTGAGAGGTATCTATAAGCACTATATCTGCGAGTTTTCCAGGTTCCAGCGAGCCGATCCGATCTGCACCGAGCGCTCTTGCCCCATTCACGGTAGCCATGTCCAGAATTGACCTGGAATTTATAATTGCCGGGTTCCACCGATCGTTCTTGATCCAGAGAGAAGAGAATTTCATTGCTTCAAACATGTTAAGCGCGTTGTTGCTCCCGCTGCTGTCCGTACCCATGGAAACAACCATTCCGTTTTCAATCATTTCGGGAACAGGGGCAATCCCTCCAACTCCAAGCTTGCCGTTGCTCACTGAATTCCATGAAACTTTAACGCCATTCTTCGCCATTATCCTTATTTCACTGAGTGTCACCCAGACGGAATGGGCTGCAAGCAGCCTGGGGTTCAGAAACCCTATTTCACCTAGATGTTCTGTTGGCCTCTTTCCACCGCTCTTCCTTACGAAGTCGTAAACCTCCTTCCTGGTCTCGGCCAGGTGACTGTGAATGATGGTATTGTGCCTGCTGGCAACATCAAGGGCCTTCATGTAATTCTCATCGCTGCTGACATAAATACCCTGAACACCGATGGACGGAGTTACCAGGTTCTCATCTGCATGCTTCAGTATAAAGTTCTCCGCATTCTTCACTGGGTTTCCATTCTGCGTTGTGACTTCCTCGTCCAGCGTGTTCCATGAAAGAAACCCGCGGATGCCTGAATCCTTTACTGCACGAGCTATGATGTCCTCGGAATAGTACAGGTCAGCGAATGATGTGATCCCGCCCGAGATCATCTCATCTATTCCAAGCCTGGCAGAATTGTATATTCCCTTCTCCGTCCTCTTGCCGTCCAGTTCGAAAGTCTTCTCCAGGAACATGTCCAGAGGCATGTCATCAAGCCTGCCCTTAAGGTGCGACATTGCAACGTGTGCATGTGTATTCACAAACCCGGGAACAGCTATCATTCTTGAGGCATCAATGACCCTTTCGGCATCTTCTGTGCATTTACCGATCTTCACGATTTTATTGCCGTTAATCAAAATATCTCCCTTAAGAATGTCTCTTTCTTTGTTCTGGGAGATTATCATTGCATTTTTGATCAGGATTGTTCCCATGTTACAATATTTCGTTTCCCAATATCATTTTATCTTAGGTTTCCTGTTCTTCTCCTTTCTTGAAGTTCGCGAAATTGCAATGAATGTTGCAAAGACTCCGAAGCCAATGATTGACAACTGGTACTGTGTGTAACTGAAGTAGTCATACACGGCAAAAAGTAGTGTCCCCATAATGGATCCTGCGAACAGGGAGTTAGCAAGATCACCCAGTCTTTCCCTTTGGTGACCATTTTCCCTGAGGTATATAGAGAAAACTATGGCGATCGTCGAGACTATGAAAAGCACCAGAAGTTCCTGGTTGATCTGTATCTGAAAGTTAGCCATGGGAAGGAATTTCTGGTATCCGTAAACAAATAGTTCGTAGTAAGAAAGTATCTCAAGGGAAAATACCAGGGAAAGTGCATTCATGAAAGTGAGGCTGAACTCATGCATTGCTGCTATAATAGAAAGCTCGTAGAGCATTGTGCCCAGCGAGAGAAAAAGATAGCCGATCATCCTGCTGGAACGCTTAGAGAGCAATCCCTCGAAAATGAAGATAAAGGCAAAGGCAAAATCTATCGCGAAGAATGTGGAAAGAGCTATGGGAATTGAGAATATCTCCAGATAATAATACCTTGAGGGACTTATGAGGTAGAAAAGAGTGGCTATGACAAGAAGCATGGCTATTATGAGCGCCACTGGATAAACACTGGAGCTATAACGTTTCGGCACCAGCAGCTTTACGATTGGGAGGGCTGCGATCAATACGAGAACTGCAAGATTTATGTTAGCGTAAAAATAAGGAAAGGTGTAGATGTATATGAGAATAGCCGGAGAAAATGCCAGCAGGTTGAGTCCCGTGCCAAGAGCCCTTGATTCCATCTACGCCCCCTCATTTGTGAGCTTCCCATAACGGTATGCGGCCATTATCCTGTAAAGAAGGTCCTTTTCCCGCGATACGGATGACTTGATCCCTATGGAATTGAAAAACTTTGACAGAGCCGTCAGATAGCGATAATGCTTGAGCCCGGAATTTTTCATGAGCGCACTGTAGACGTCATCTTTCCTCTTCTCCATGAAGTCATATGGATCGAGGATAAAAAGCGAGACTTTCTTGTTTGTCTCAAATTCCTTCCTTGTCCCCTTTCTGAAGCTTTCCGGGTATGAGAATGGAGTGATCACGAATACTAGCGCATTCTTCTTTACATCCCTCTTTATCCTGCTGAAGGTCTGGAAGATTGAAAAGTCCCCATTCGGCCTGATCTCTGATATGGTCTGTTCGAATTTCCTTATTGATTCCTGCGATTTCTTTGCCGGTATGAAGTAATCGTACTTGGAAGAGTTGATGATATAGCCCACTCCATCATGGTTCTTCACAATGCTGTATGATGCGTTCATCACCGTTGCTATGACAAAATCGTACATCCTTTTCTGTCTGGTGCCCTGGTTCATGCCCATACCATAGTCAACGACGAAAAAGACGTCAATCTGGCGTTCCTCTTCCATTTGCTTGATGTATAAGTCCTCACCATTGAGTATGCCGTATCTGCTCCATGCAATGTACTTGGTGTCGTCTGACTCGTTGTATGGGCGTATCCCGTAAAAGTTGTACCCCTGTCCTATTTTCTGGGAATAGTGAATGCCGTAGGTGAATTTCATGTTGCTCAGTCTTTCGCTTCTCTGGGTGTAGATATCAGAAAGGGCGGGAGACACTATCATTTCATCAATCACCGGTGCTGTGTAGGAGGATATACATAGCTTCATTGGATCCTCGGCGTAGATTATAACCGGACCCACCTTGTATTTTCCAATGGCAATTGATGCTATGGAATAGTCCCTCTTTGCCTGTTCCCCCGGCTTAAGGGTAATGTATCCCTGGAAATCGCCCTCTGTATTGAAAACGTCGGACAGTGTGTCATAGTAATGGAAATAAAGGGTTTTCCTGGTCCTGTTCGTGAAAAATATCCTTATTGGCCGCATCTGGAATTTCCGGGCGGAATTGGACTCGATCTCCCTCCTGACCTCTATATTCCTTATGCTCCTGGAGAGGCCGGTGTTGAAAGATATAATGTCGCTGGCCACCACGAAAAAAAGGATCATCAGCGCCACGATATAATAATCGTAGCCGATGAAAAGCGACTCCAGCAAACCGCCGGCAATTATTCCAAGCATTATATATCCAGTTTTTCTGATCATGTTGGTATCTCTACTTCACCCACAATCCTGTCTATTATGCTATTCACTGTCCCTACTGGATCTGATGATCCGTCTATCATAGCCTCCGGTTTGAGAATAATCCTGTGGTTCAGCAACTCCCTGGATATGGATACTATGTCTTCAGGGATCACGTAGTTCCTGCCGTTGATTAGTGCATTTGCCCTGACTGCCTTCAGGTATTTTGCAGTGGTTCTCGGGCTTGCGCCAAGGTATACCATATCGCTTTCCCTGGTCCTTCTGATCAGATCCACGATGTATATCTTCACATCCTGGGATATATACACGTTGTCAACAACCGATCTCAGCTTCAGGATCTGGTCGGCGTTCATCAGATTCTCCTTTATCTGTGCCCTGTTCGTGATGGAGTTGAGGATGTTTATCTCCTCCTCGCGGCTGGGGTAGGTTAGGTTGTACCGGAAAAGAAACCGGTCCATGAGCGCCTCTGCAAGGGGGAAAGTTCCCTCCTGCTCGACAGGGTTTTGCGTAGCAATTACGAGGTAGGGTTCGGGTAGGATGTGGTCTTCACCGCCAACCGAAACCCGGTGTTCCTCCATTGCCTCCAGCAGTGCAGACTGCACCTTGGCTGGAGTCCTGTTAATTTCATCCGCAAGGATAAGATTGGAGAAGATCGGGCCTTGCCTGAATTCCATCTTCCTGGATTCCAGGTTGAAGACTATGCTCCCGGTAATATCAGACGGGAGCATATCCGGAGTGAACTGGATCCTGTTGAATTTGATGCCTATCTCCTTTGCAAACTGGCTCGCCAGCATGGTCTTTGCCAGGCCGGGCACGCCCTCCAGAAGGATGTGGTTTCCGCTCATCAGAGCGATGAACATGAAACGCACAATGCGTTCCGATCCCACGACCACCTTGCCCATGTCTGCCTGAATCTGTTTCACTGTATTCCTGAGTTCCATCAAGTCACTGCTGTTTATTTCTGTCATTTTGTGTTAGCTCCTTCCTTCACGTTTGCAAGTTCGAAATGCTCCATCTTCATTTTCCTGACGCTTGCGTAGAGATCGAGTATTTGCCTGAATGTATCGAGTTTAAGTTCCTCTCCCCTTTTTTTCCTTTTTTTGTAGGTAGACTTGCTCATGGCATCGTATCTTCTGTATGCCTTCATGAGTCTCTTGAAATCCATTGAATTCCGCATCAGTGCCTCAAAATCATTTCCCATGTCTGCCAGGTATTTTTCATAGTTGTTGCTCTGAATAATATTCACCTCTCTGTTGAACCGATCGGTTGGAAGATCGAATGGTTCTTTCATCTGCGCCAGCGTTGGAGGGGCATCGATAAATGCCCTCTTTGAAAGTCTGGAATATGAGAATGAAACTACGAACACCAGGAATATTGGAATTATGAATCTGAAGAGGAACTGCGGAGAGCCTGTAATGTTGGATTCCAGGGTCGAAATCCCAGAGATTAGCATACTCAAGATACTTGCCATCTTCCCCTCCTATTTCCAGATAGATCTCATTGGCGTATTATCGCAAGATTTATCATGAAATCCTAACGCCCCCATTAATTTCATTGTTAAACGATAACTAGAGATGACGCTAAACATGCTTTACCTCTCCACTAGATATCGAAATCTGGTAATACAGCACCTCGACCTTTAATGGCGGGGTATAACTTCCCACGGTACCGCTGCCATTGATCTCCACGACGAGCTTGCTCCCGGTTGGATACTTGTAGTATGTAGTCAGTGCAATACTTGTATTTTCATTTAGTGTGGAATTCACCTTAATTGCTGTGTAATTAGTCCCATTCAGTTTCAGGATCACTATTGAATTCCACGATTCGTTGGTCTTGATTCCATAGATAGAAGCGTTTCCATAACTCAATGGAAGAGTTACGTCGCTTGAAACGACACCGTTTGTAATGTTGGCGCCGAAATACTTACTTCCAGGAGAGACAGAGAATGTGATGTTCTCATTCGGCGTTGTGGAATTAAGAGTGAATGACTTTGAGTCATACAAGGAACCGTTGATATAAGCATTGAATATGAATGTACCCTTTGTCAGGTTCAGATAGGTTACTGGTCTTACCACATTTTCGGACCCAACAACGCCTGATATAGAGAAACTCCAAGACAGGACCGAGTCGTTGTTGATCTCCAGAAGATAGTTAGTCACGTTCTTATTGTACAGTACATTCTTTCCAGATACGTTTCCATAAAACGAGTCTGGAACATAATTCCCATTTGTGAAAGTAAAATGGTAGGTTCCATTCTGGACTAGGTATGTGAAATTCGTTCCATTTGCTTCTTGTTTTTGTGTATTTGTGATCGCTAGGAGGGAGTTTGAGACATTCAGTCCGTCCGGAACTTCCCATGAATAATTGTAGGCACTGTTTATGTGCAGAGTGTCATTGAAAAGCGTTGCCTTATATAGTGTGAACGACGCGTAGCTTGACTGTGTCGAGGCGGACAATAATTCGCTGGAATTCTTGTAAATCACACTCGAAATCAGCAATGCCTTTGTGCCCGTAAAATTCAATTTGAGATTGTAGAATCCACTTCCGTCAGTTGTTCCTTTAAACCTGTAAATAGCCCCGTCCATCTTTATGAAACCGAGGAATTGCTTGTTCCCTATAGCTCCGGAGGTGTCATTGAGACTTATGTTGAGGGTAGCCAAATTGCCTGTCACATTCAAAATAGCTTCAGATTTGTTATCTGAGGAGTTACCAAGGTAGGTTGATAGCTCTGAAAATGAAATAGATGGAGACCCTGTAGCGGAACGTGGTGAAAGTATATTGACACCGGGACCTATTGAGCCCAGCGGAGTCATGCTTTCATTCTTAAAGATATTTTCCGTGAAACTGAAGTTTGGTATAGTGTTGTTATAATATCCCGGAGCGCTGAAATGAAGGGAATAATCTGGGCTGGAATCATTGACTAGATAAATAGCATAGTCTCCGGCAGAATTTGTGGAATTCTGTTTCGCTAAAAAGTAATGACCATCGATCCCCACACTGATTTTTGACGTGTTGACAGGGTTCCCCGCCAGGTTAAGTATCGTGCCGCTGACTGAGTGCACGTAATACGGCAATGGGGTCATGTCAAAACTGGCTGTAAGGTTCCCCCTTACCGTGAAATTGTGTATGAAAAGATAATAATCCTGCGAATAAACCGCCAGTGTGTAATTTCCCTTATAGCTTAGATTAAGCACATACTGTCCTGCGGATCCTGTAGTAACGGTTGCATGATAGGTGGTTCCACTTACGTTTGCGAAGAATTCAAGCTGCGTATTGAAAACCGGAAGAGAATTATTGGAGTTGGTCACTATGCCTGTGATATTGTACTTTCCCGGACCACCTGTTTCATTATAAAAGACAGTCGAGCCGTTACCTTTCAGGAAAGAGGAGAGGTTGGATAATTGGGGCTCACTCACCCCTGAAGTGCCGCTGCCACCGCCTGAACGGAATGGATTGAGGTATGGGAGAGTTATATTGACGTCCATCAGGTTTTTGTCAACATTTCTCACAGTCGTATAATTTGTGGAATATCCCAATCCGAATGCAGAGAATGTGTAATTTGCCTCGAACACCCTCAGTGAATATCCACCTGAAGCATTTGTTGTGTTATATTCAGTGGAAACGTTGATGGACTTCGGCGAGTAGACATAATTTGCTGAAACTATAATGCCATTCAGTACTTGACTCAGTTTATTCTTCACATACCCGGTAACCGTGTATACGTGACTGCCGAATGGTGTCAGATTGAAGTTCCAGTACTGGTTTCCTGTCACTTTGTATGAAAACTGGTAGTCGTCGTAGAACGGAGAATATACGACAAACGTGTAATCACCTGGATACTGCAGAACAAGGTGGTAATACCCCGTTCCATTGGTAGTCACGTTTTCATAGAATATTGTTCCATTCACATTGAGGTAGAATTTGAGATATGTAAATGCCACCTTCTGGCCAGTGGTGCTGTCAGTTACATTCCCGGACAGGGAGTACAATGAATTTGATGGCCCTTTGGCGTAATTGACGCTGGAAGTGTTCCCCTGAAGGGCCCTTGATATATTTCCCCCGGCCGAGGGTGGAATTCCTGTCACGCCTGTGCCAGAAGTCCCATTTGGGCTCTGCCCGGAAAATGGGTTAACATTGATCAGCGTTATGTTGAAGTCTGTAACGTTTTTTGATATGAACGCAGATTTCAGACCTCCACCGAATCCGAGTTTGTATGCATCCACTTGAACGGAACCGTACTGGACAGTTAAGTTGTAATACCCGGTGCCGCTTGAATTAGTCGATCTATTTGATTGCATGGACGTGACGGTAGCTCCCGGGACAGGCTGGGTCAGGTTGTTAAATATATACCCGCTTACTGAGTAATACTTGAGAGGCAGCACCTGGATCAAAGCGAGACTCTTCTGTGGACCGGATACATTCAGATATGAAGGAACGGTTGTCCTGCCATATTGCGGCGTTGTTACGGAAATGTCATAGGAATCGTTATACGCAGATATATTGAAATAACCTTGAGAGTTGGATTTGGTCGTAAGAAAATCAGGCTGCCCAAAAAAACCCTGAAGATTCATCGATATGTTCGGTTCCACTGTCGATTGCGAATCGTATCCTACCGTCTTCCCTTCTATGGGGAACCTGTGCGCAGGGGTGAAAGACATATTGTTCCATACGGTGTTGCCGAATACGCTCAAGGAAACATACTGGGTTTTGTAACTGTACACCTTGAACGCCAGGGTATATGTTCCGCTGTAGAGCACAGTTATCTTATAGAAACCTGAACCAGACGTTGTGGTACTGGTGTCCGCAAGAGAAAGAAATGCATAGAGCTGGGAATTATCCAGTCGACTATTGCTGGAGGCATTCTTTATGAATCCCTGTATGACTACATCCGCCTTCCCCTGGGGACTTATGGTAGTCTTTCCATTGCCGAGGCCAATGCCGTTGTACCCCTGGAACTGGAACACCTGAACATCCTGCTTGATGTCCGGTATCCCCGTCGGGTAGCCAACATGAAAGTATGAGAATACGAATGACACAAGGACTATGCCTACTATCATAAGGGCAATTGCCTTTGCGTTCATAATGCCTTACTAAAAGAACCACATATAAATACCTTTGCAGGTAAATTTTTATGTATGCATGGAGGTATCAGGTTCAGTTCCTGACCTTCACGGCTATGCCTTTCTTGAGGTTAATCATTGCCTCATACGGCATCTTTGCGATGCCGACTCCCCGGATCTCTCCCCCATGCACAATAACGACTTCATCCTCCTGACGGATATCAGAAGTGGCGTTAAGCACACCCATCGCATAAATATTGGCGGTGGGCTTGAAATCGTCAATCTCCACAATCCTCTTCCCCTCTGCAACGAACCATGGGGCGGCATTCCTGTTCAATGTTATTTTCCCGTTTGATGGGTTGTAGACCAGCATTACCTTTCCACTCTCTGTCAGAAGGTCAAAGTCATAATTTACCACCCTCTTCAGATTCTTCATTCTTGGAACGATCCATTCTCCGAACTGGAATGAAGCAGTCGACGCGATTGCCTGCATCCTGGTTCCCGGGACCAGCATGCCCTTTTCCTTCAATGAGACAACCATCGATCCAATTTTTTCCCTCAGAGTCTCAAGATCACCTGAACTGGATATTTCTCCGCGTATGAAATCAGTACCATCGGGAAGGGAACGCTCGATGAATTCCAGATCTTCGGGAACAAACGCAATTGTACCCGGATAACTGTTCTTCCCAAAGTAGCGTGAAATTAACCCGGCCATCATGGTCTTCTCGTCCTCATACCAGTGCCCAATGACAGGAATGTCGTAAAACCTTGCAGGATAGCCCTCCTCGAGTTCTCTGGGCACCAGACCTACCGGCGAAGTGACGATGATTTCATGAAGAAATTTCCTGAACTCCCCAATGTGCGTGAGCAGTTTCATGTGACTCCTGCTCTCAGAATAGGGCTTCCTTGCGGAGCATGGGATCAGTAGAGCAATCTTTCCCGCTGGTGGGACAAAATCCCTGACAAGTTGGTCACGGTACCTGACCAGATCTGGTCTCATAAGTGATTCTATGGAGTTTGCCCTGATCCTGTCCGTCCTCGACGGGAAAACTTTCTCAAACTCATCGTAATAGTTGAAATCCATGATCCTGAGGAGTTCGATCGCCTTGCTCGATACCTGGAATTTCTCCACTATATCCCTGAGCGTTCCTGACTTGATGGCATCTGCACACTGTTCTGCGACAGACCTGAGAAATTCCAGATTCTCCTCAAGCGGATCGTAGTCAACCTTCTTCCTGCCAAAGATCGTATACTTTATCTTTCCTTCGCTTTCCATCCTGGCAAAGCTGTCATCGATGAAAGACACACCTGAGTAAATAAGGGCTGGGAGAATGTATGGATCGGATATTCCCTGAAGATAGATCAACCTGCTGAAGCCGGTTTTCCAGAGCTCTTCCTCTATGACCTTCAGTAATCTTGCTGGACGCTGTATGAGTTCGGCACCATTAGGAATAATTTCAATGTCTCCAGATAGCATGCCTTGGGTGCTCTTGTTCATAAAATCGGGATAGGAGAATGGGTTGCCAAAAGAGTTGCCCATTACGGTGGTCCCGGAGTCGTCTCTTCCTATGACAGATCTGTCCGTTGAATCCAGCACAGATGGGTATGAATAGCTTTTATTGTAAACACCTGATCTGGCAAAACCGAAAATGAAGTGGTCCTCAAGCACCATAGTGGATGAGATGATGCAAAATAATGTTTCCCATCCATCTGGATCCAGAGCGAAATCATGCAGCATATGGATTGGAAAATTAATTAAATATCCTGATCATAGGTTCTATGCCAATTGTTAAATATCTTTGTAAAATAAGCCAGAAATAAACTGAAGAGGTCAGAATGAACACTAAGCAAGATGATGAGATACAGGAGAAATACGTTATTCCTGGAGACAAGATAGCGACTACTGAAGAGTATCTTGCTGGAAAAAATACCACCGAGAGCGGAGGTGACATACTGTCTGCTGTTTATGGAACAGTATACTTCGACGAGGCTAATCTGACCGTATCTGTAATCAATTCCAAGAAAAAGATAGGTGCAAAGGTCGGAGACGTCGTATATGGGCAGGTCACAAAGATAGACCGGGGAAATGCAGTTCTCAACATATCCGCAATTTATCAGACTGACAAGGGGCTTGTTCCTTTCAACAAGGAGGCCATGCTAAGGCTCCCCAGACCCAATGGAAGAGGAGATGATCAGATGTCTGGACTGGCAATAGGTGACCTCGTGAGAGGAAAAATCTCGAGGACGGGCAGGTCTCTGGAGGTCTCAATGTTTGGAAAGCACTTCGGGGTGCTTAAGACGCTGTGCCACAGGTGCAGGAACCCAATGTTACTCAAGGATGGGGAACTGTATTGCGATAATTGCGAGAGAACGGAGAGCAGGAAGATAGCAGATGATTATGGAGCAGTGATGGTATTTGGTGACGTCAATGAAGGAAAGTAATCCCGGAAAGATGAATGTTGAAAAGCTGTCAAAGGAAGTTGTTAGCATGCGAAAAGAACTTGAGGATGTAAAGGAAGTTCTCAAGGGATTGATACAGGTTGTTATGAGCCGCGACGGCGCCCTTGACGACGATGAGTATAATTGAGGTGAAAAAGAAATGATAATGCCAATGAAGATGCTTGAGGAGAGCTTGAACAAGAAAGTAGCGTTGCTCCTTAAGGATAACAGGGTGCTTGAGGGCATGCTTACGGGGTACGATGAATACATGAACATGGTACTTTCGGATGCTCAGGAAAACGCAGAACAGATGACAAGAAAACTAGGGACGGTCGTTATCAGGGGAAGCAACGTCGTCAGGATCGTTTCTGCCTGATCAATCCAATTCCCTTAATTTAACTATTTTCTGCTGACAGATTTTTTTACTCCTAGAGCAGAATAGTCCTGATCGTGGTTTCGAGCAAACTGGATCTGATATCTTTATAACTCATGCATAGCTTAATGACAATGGATTCACCAGTGTATTATGGTCTTAATAACGGCGAGAACGCACACGGTTCTCCAGGTATATCACCAAAATGGACCTCCAGTGCAAAAACGGGAGTTGGAACTTCCATATCAAGAAATTCACGTGTGTGGTTCACAATATCACATGGTATCCTGAATGAGATATATTATCCAAGGCTGGATCTGGCTAATGTCAGGGACATGGAGTTCCTCGTTGCAGATGGAAAGGGATTTTTCTCCGAGGAAAAGCGCAATTCAAAAACCGACTCAAGATGCATAAAACCGGGTGTACCGGAGTACCTGATCGAGAACACGCAGATCGACGGAAAATATAAGATCAAGAAAGAAATATTGACAGACCCTGAAGAGGATACCCTCATCCAGCGGGTTACTTTCCTCCCTGCGGGTGCGGGACTCAAACTTTATGTCCTGCTTTCTCCGCACATAAACAACTCCGGGTACGGAAATGATGCCTGGATTGGAGAATACAAGGGTGCACAGATGCTGTTCGCCCGGAAGGACAACATCACAATGGCTCTCTGCAGTTCCACGGGATTTTCTGAGAGAAGCTGTGGCTACGTCGGATTCAGTGACGGGTGGCAGGATATCAGCAAGAACGGAAAGATGGAGCTTCACTATAACAGGGCTACAGATGGAAACGTGGCAATGACTGCTCGGATTAATGTTCCGGCAGAGGGTGGAATATTCGTACTGGCGCTTGGGTTTGGATCAACACCGGAACAGGCCGCTCTTTCGGCCAGGTCGTCGATACTTAAGAATTTTGACACATTACAGGGAATGTACGTCGATGAGTGGACGCTCTACCAGAAGAACATTCCTGACCTTTCCGAAAGCAAAGATGGCGCAAGGGATTTATTCAGATCAAGCACTTCGGTCCTTCGAGTACATGAGTCAAAGGAGATAAGGGGATGCACCATCGCCAGCCTCTCCATCCCATGGGGTGCTTCCAAGGGTGATGAGGATCTTGGAGGGTATCACCTTGTATGGCCCCGCGATCTCGTGGAGACTGCTGGTGGTTTCATCGCATGCGGAGAACATGAAAGCGCAAGAAGGATACTATTCTACCTTATATCAACTCAGGAGGCGGATGGCCACTGGCCACAGAATATGTGGCTGGACGGCAAGCCTTACTGGTCAGGGATCCAGATAGACGAGACCGCGTTTCCCATACTCCTTGCCGACCAGCTCAGGAGAGCGGGGCAATTGGGAGAAACCAATCCCTGGCCAATGATCAGGCTGGCATCCGAGTTCATATTAAAAAATGGACCTGTAACCAGCCAGGACAGGTGGGAGGAGGATGGTGGATATTCGCCCTTTACTCTGGCAGTAGAGATAGCTGCCCTTCTGGCCGCAGCGGATTTCGCGGCCAAGAATGACGAAAAAAACATGGCCGAATACCTACTTGAAACCGCAGATTCGTGGAATTCTATGATCGAGAGATGGACCTATGTAGGGGATAACGACACAGCCAGAAATTTTGGCATAGACGGATATTATATAAGGATAGCACCGCCGGATGAGGCAGAGAGCTCTTCCCCCGCAACGGGTTTTGTCCCAATAAAGAACAGGCCTCCCGGGCAGTCATATGGAAAGGCAACGCACATAATCAGCCCTGATGCCCTTGCTCTGGTGCGTTTCGGCCTCAGGTCTGCTGCTGATAAAAGAATTACAGACACCGTAAGAATAATTGATGCAATGCTCAGGACAGATGTTAAGACTGGAGTAGTCTGGCACAGGTATAACGGAGATGGCTATGGAGAACATAGAGATGGAAAGCCATTTGACGGAACTGGCATAGGGAGGGGGTGGCCATTGCTTGCCGGAGAGAGAGCCCACTATGAGATAGCCAGGGGAAATCTCGAGGCTGCAGGATTCCTGAGAAGGGTTATTGAGAATCAGACAAGTGATGGGATGATGATTCCGGAGCAGGTCTGGGATTCTGATGACATTCCAAAAATGGGATTGTACAACGGCAAGCCATCAGGTTCTGCAATGCCGCTTGTGTGGGCCCACGCAGAGTACCTGAAGCTGCTGAGGTCACTCAATGATGGGAAGATATTTGACATGCCTCCACAGCCAGTTGATAGATACCAGAATAA
Source organism: bacterium (assembly GCA_027368075.1). Classification (GTDB taxonomy): domain Archaea; phylum Thermoplasmatota; class Thermoplasmata; order Thermoplasmatales; family Thermoplasmataceae; genus B-DKE. The sequence goes on along the minus strand of DAICSO010000015.1, from coordinate 3,044 downwards.
TTCAACTACTTCCAGGATTTTCATCTGGAAGTTCAACAATAAATGTCGGGAAATGCCGCGAGACAGCATCCTTAGAATAGAAGTCCAGAAGCCTGCCGTGATTCACTGGTCCTCAGACAACTGGGCTTCTTTCAAGGACGACGAAACTATAGACACTGGATTGGGAGTGTATCACCTGGACCTGGACACCAAAGCCCTCGAGTCATGCAGAACCATTGTTTTCACTTTCAAATGGAGTGATACGGGCAGGTGGGAAGGGCATGATTTTCAGGTAACGCTTGGGGAGTAGGACAATTTTTGCTTAAGCTTAATGCATTTCCTTGCGGTTTCCGGGACCTCTTTTTGCTGAATGCGACCCGCCGGTTCCCTTTCTGTGCTGTGGACTGCGTCCTGGTTTACCAATCTCTGCTTCCAATATATTGATCACAACCTTTGGATCCCTGGCACTTTCAATCTTCACTGCCAGATCAGGCCTTTCTGCTTCTTTCAGCCAGATTGAAATATGGCCTTCCCTTACATGATACTCCACACAGAATGGATCTGTGTTTTCAAGCCTCTTCATCTCACTTAGTAATTCCATGGGGGTTTCTGCCTTGCCGACAATCCTATCATAACTCTTGAAATAAAATGGCTCCATATTTTAAAATTACCTGATAGTACTTAAGTGTTTATAAGTTATGTTTACGCGTATACCGACAATCGCGAACTACTTCCCCTGGCCTTATGGCGACATATGCCAGCCGATCCTGGCCGCATTTTCCTGTGAGACCGAGCAAAACCTGCTACTTCCTGCAAAATGATGAAATACTGAAGTACTTTGTGGAAGGCAGTATCTGTCACAATAGTCTCCGGGTGAGGATGTGCGGATAAATCACTTGCCCGTTCCACATATTCCCACCTGATTCCAGCATAATCCCATCCGGCGAATCAATAGGTTTCATTTCATGGAGAATTGATACAAGATCTTGAATGAAAAGGTTTATCTTGAAGATAAAGATGTAAACAGGTATGGCAGAAACCAGAAAGGACGCAAAGAATCTCAATGAGATAATACGGAAAAACCGAGAAAGTGTCCTGAAGGACCTTCCGCCGGTTCTTGTGCCTGTCTGGCAGATCAAGATAAGGGAAAGGTTTGGCATCAGCGTTGACCGTGAGATTGCTGAATACATCGTTCTTGCTGCCCATGAAAAGGGGACGTGGAAGAAACAGAGGGCTGCCAGGAAAATAGAGAAGATACTTAGCAGAAGAGGAATAGGCAGGGAAGAATCGATCAAGATGGCTCTTGACATCGTTGATCTGGTTGTAGGAACAATGTCTTAGGATTAGCGTGTACACAAAGAAACAGCTAGAAATAAGGCTCAGTAAATTAAGGATCGGAAACGGCCTCAACTCATTATATGAACAATATCCCACGGATCCATCAAATGCTGCCTGGATTGTATTCAAGGCAGCAATGGACAATAACGTTACTAACAGAAGCGTAATCGATCTGGGCACCGGTAATGGTATCTTTGCCATTGCCGCGTATCTTATGGGTGCGGAACCGGTTACCGGAATCGATCTTGACGGGAAGCAGGTCGATATAGCCAGGGAAAATGCCGCAGGTATGAATATCACTTTCGAAACAAAGGATGTCACAGAAGTTATGGGTCATTTCTACACCGCCTTCATGAACCCCCCATTCGGGTCTGTTAATCCACATGCAGACAAACCATTCCTTTCCAAGGCACTGGATGTTGCAAACTGGATATATTCTGTACACAACCTGAAGTCTTCTGAATTCGTCAGGTCATTCTACGAGTCCGCTGCGGAGATAGTTTACGAGGAAAAACTGGAACTAAGGATGCCTAGACTTTACAGGTACCATACACATGACTTCCAGATCATACCCGCAGTTCTTTTTGTAGTCAAAGTCCATGTATAGTTGTTTCTGAGAGCTTGCAGAAAATACTGCGGGTCAGCGTCTGGTTGTTTTTAAACACCAGCAAAAGAATGGATTGACAAAATAGTGACTACACAAACACAACGAAATAAATGTTGAGTAGTGTCTAAGTGCGCCAACACTTTGAACCTTGTTTTGGGAGTCATACCAAAATATGACATTGTGGATTGACAGAAAGACTCAAATATTCCGCCATGATGAGTGAACCGGCTTCTTAATGTACAGAAAATCCCGGACTTACCTGTTAAGTGAGATCCTTGGTGTCCTTGTGATTCTCTTGCCTTGGATTTTCATAACAATCGCTATACACCTGAATCCGTGGTTCCACGTAAACGTCAACGCCCTCAGTGATCTGGGTGGCAATAATTATGGAAGCGGAAGACACCCGGCTCCGAATTTCCCGAGTGTATACAACGATGGCCTTATCCTGTCAGGGCTCGTTATTGGACTTTTCTCTATCTCCTCTATATGGAATTCCAGAAGCAGATCAGAGATCATTGGACTTTCCTTCTTCATTCTGGATGGTCTATTTCTTGCTTTGGTAGGCGTATACCATGAGGGTACAGCACCGCACGTCTTCCTAGCTGAATGGTTTTTTCTCATAGGAAAGTTGACTTTTTTCATACTAGGGTTTTCCCTGATACTTCAGAGAGCATTTTCCTATGCTACTGCACTACTATTGTTGGATGCCTTTGCCTGGTTAATCGAAGCTAGGATAACTTTCGTTTCTGTCGCAGAATATGAGATATACAATGTCCTCATCATGGATTTCCTTGTTCTGATTTATCTTCTTAAGCTCAGAGCCGCGCACACTTTAACCGCTGAGATGAGGGAACCATATGATAATTACCTATGTTTTTAGGTCTTTTTGATCACTACACCCATGATATCCTTCTGGATTGCCGACTCTACAACCATCGATTCCCATTTGAATCCGGTCTTTCCGTCCTCCAGATATACCCTGTACCCTGTCCTCAGGGTGTCGAGTGCTTCCAAAATACAAATCGCAGACAAAGAAAGTGTATGTGAATCCAGGAGGGACTTCCTCGGAATGTCCCGTATGTGGTGGAAAACTGCAGCACCCAACCTGGAAGATGTCCAG
>DAICSO010000159.1:0-566 GCA_027368075.1 bacterium | reverse complement strand
ATCTCGTTCTCTTGACCGCAGGAAGAAAGCCAAATACTGAAGGCTTTGGACTGGAGAATCTTAAGCTGGAAATGGAGAACGGCTTCATTAAAACGGATAAACGAAAAATGACGAGCGAGAGCAATGTATGGGCATTGGGAGATGTCTCCGGCATGCCGATGCTGGCCCATAAGGCATTCTATGAAGGCGGAATTGTCGCAAACAACATATGCGGAATAAACAGCCAGGTTGAGTATTATGCCATGCCATACGTCATATATTCTGATCCGGAAATAGCCTATACAGGCAGAAAGAGCGAGAACGCAACGAAGTTTCCAATTGCCGCAAATGGAAGGGCACAGGGTATGAATTCAAGCCTTGGCTACACAACCATATATTATGACAAGGACGCGACAGTAGTCGGAGCAGGATTTGCAGTCCCCCACGCATCTGAATTTATAAGTGAGATATCACTTGCCATTGAGTCGGGCCTTACTGTTGAAGACCTCGGATCGACAATACATCCTCACCCAACAATATCTGAATCCGTAAAAGAATCTGCGGAGATCGCCTATGATAAACCGCTT
>DAICSO010000158.1:0-571 GCA_027368075.1 bacterium | reverse complement strand
TTCATCAAGGTGCAGGATGCATCCTGAATTCCAGATCCCATCAAAATAACTTGAATTGGCAGGTTTTGAAATAATTGGAATAAGCGTCGAACCGGATGACTTTGGTCGACCCTTTGACTACTGTTATATTTTTGCCAGGAATCTCAACGAACAAAAGCTTGGTGAAAACAAATATTTTCAATTAAATAGTGGGAACGAAGTATATATTTGTGGGTTCAGATGGGGCTGCCCGGATTTGAACCGGGGTCTCAGGCTCCCAAAGCCCGTAGGATACCAAGCTACCCCACAGCCCCCCAGATAACTGTAAGGATTTTTTATGATAAAAACTTACTTATGTGTATCCCGAAGTACTCTTATAACTGCAAAACCATCATAACCTTTTGAGCCCACAGACTGGATCACTGTTGCATCAATTCCATCCTGTTTTTCAAGTTCATCATACAGCCTCCTAATGCCTATAACGTCCTCATCAGTAGAATCACTTTCAATGATCCTGCCCCTCCATACCATGTTATCCACAAAAATGATTGTTCCCTGATGTGAAAGATCCAGGCATATCCTGAAATAATCT
>DAICSO010000157.1:0-575 GCA_027368075.1 bacterium | reverse complement strand
AAAACAATTCCTAATTGTTTCTGATTTGCAGATGGCTTTTATGCATTTTTAAAAACAGCCGAACTGCAACCGAAACGCTATAAAGACAATAAAAAAGAATATTATTCCATCTGTGAACGCCAGCTTAGTGCCCTTAAAAAGGTATAAAGACTATAGACTCCTGTTGTGGGTTCTTACTCACCTTTTTCAGCTTTCACACTTTTAATATATGTCCCAGTTATAAACCGTTACACTGCGAGGGTAACAAAGCCTGGCCAACTGTGCAGGACTTAAGATTCTGTCCCGTAGGGGTTCGTGGGTTCAAATCCCATCCCTCGCATCTCTTAATAAAAATGCCATTTTGCCAAGCTGAGGACATATTTACCGACGTCCAGTCATTCCTGAAGAAATGAACCTCATGGAAATTGATTACGAAACGAAGAATACTTGATGTTCATGCGAGCAACGAATATAACTCCGCAGAAGATCATTATTTAGTCGATTGAACAACACGGAAATATATTCTATTCTTTAGGATTTTGTAAGGGATCCATGTTGTATTTACCTCCGAACAAGCTTGGCAGCAAGTTCAAAGA
>DAICSO010000156.1:0-579 GCA_027368075.1 bacterium | reverse complement strand
ATACGGGGAGTTCAGGCTTTGATTTGCCGTTGGATCAAAATCTGAACTGATGGAACTGGGTGCTAAGAGCATGCCTGAAGAGCTTCACAGGCCTTATGTTGACAATATTTTTCTGAAATGCCAGGAATGCGGTGAAGAAATGCAGAGAGAACCCTTTGTCATAGACACATGGTTTGATTCCGGCAGTGCAACATACGCAGCCCTTCATTATCCACACAACGGCAAATCAAAGCCTGAACTCCCCGTATCCTTCATCGGAGAAGCCATAGATCAGACCCGTGGATGGTTTTACACGCTTCATGCCATATCGACCCTTCTTTTTGGAACAAACGCATATGCAAACGTGCTGTGTGCCGAGTTCATTCTGGACGAAGACGGAAAGAAGATGAGCAAGAGCAAGGGAAACGGCATTCTTGCCATGGAATTGCTTGATAAGTTCGGTGCAGACGCCACAAGGTTATTTTTCTATTCCACTGCTGCATGGAAACCAAAACCACTGGTGGAGAAGGTGGTAAAAGAGCTTGAAACAAAGATTCTAGGAACTTTGCTGAATATGTACAGTTTCTTCTCTTCCAACGC
>DAICSO010000155.1:0-580 GCA_027368075.1 bacterium | reverse complement strand
GATACTCTTTGTTCTTGTTTTCGATCTTTCGGCAGCGTACCATGGCAGTGGAGGGTCTATTCTGCTTTCCCTTTTTGCGGCCCTTGCCATATCTGTTGGAAGCACGTCTATTGGAATAACAATGATGGCGGTGAACCGGTCAATCAGAATGGTTGTATCGGCCCTCATTACCCTGTGGGCTGCCATAGAAATTCTGGGTTCTCCGTACGCCCTCATCACGCTGGCCACATCAGGAATCCTTTATGGAATTCCCCTGTCAGCTGCATACCTTGCCATACCGCTCATCCTCTCCTCGATTATCTCGGCGGACCTGGGTATAGAGAAATTCTCAGTGGAAAGAGGGTATTCAAAGAGGGAGACAAGGAAAATGTCCAGCTTTGACCGACTCTCACCCAAACGTGCAATCCTAAAATTCCAGACTACGTTCGTATCCACTTCACTGAGGAGACGGGGTTCTTCTGGCTATGCCCCGAGCTTCAGGCTGAGGACGCGGACGGCCGTAATCATATCCAGTGCCATGGCTGCTATTTATTTCTATGTCCACATCTTCCTTCAGATGTTTCTCGAATTCTGATTTAAG
>DAICSO010000154.1:0-584 GCA_027368075.1 bacterium | reverse complement strand
GAGAAATTGAAGCTCATAGGGCAGCGTATGGTCATGGATGAACTCAAACATCGTGTACGATGAATCGGGGTACTCGCCGGTGGCATTGCGGTAGATGTCGCACAGCTTCATGAACTTCTCAGTCCTACCTGTAAGAGGTTTCGGGATGAAGTCGTCAAGCGTGATGGTCCCTGTGGACGTCTCCGGCAATCGTCCCGGGGATCTTGCGGAATAGTGGTCAGTCATGGCCATCGCCTTCAATGAAGTCTTCCAGTCTCGCTGATGGGGTATGACTATTATCACCCTCTCCATCTTTCGTTGGGGGTTTTGAAGCAGTTTGCCCTATTTTATCAGTATGTCTTCTGGCATTCAGGGCATCCCTTCGGGCTATCAACTCAGGCGATAACTTTCCGGATCCCCTCTTCCTCATGAACGGCACAATCTTAGCCACTTCAGGAAACCTGGATACCTGGAATATCAGGATAATTTCCTCATCGGCAATGTCTATATCTTCCCCGAGCAGCTTGCCAAGAGCACGCCAGAGGTTCTTGTGGTCCTTCATGTACAGTGCCAGTTCTGTTTCGCTGAATTTGTAAAGATGCGAT
>DAICSO010000153.1:0-587 GCA_027368075.1 bacterium | reverse complement strand
ATCCTCGCGTCTGGTCGACCGCTTCGGAGATGAAATCCATGGGAATATCTTCTGCGGGGTTGAAACCGTTTTCAAACGGATAATGCATCGCAGCGTACGGTGCACTGCCGGAATCGAACCATGTATCCATCACGTATGGTTCCCTTGTCATCTGCTTTCCGCATTCATGGCAGCCAAACTTTACCTTGTCTATGAACGGCCGGTGAAGATCTGCAGGGACATTTCCGGATCTCTTCTCAAGTTCTGCCCGGCTTCCTATCACTTCTATGTGTCCCTCCAGACATGACCATATCGGTATCGGGGTTCCCCAGTACCTGTTCCTGCTCAGTGCCCAGTCCTTGGCCTCATCGAGAAAATTACCAAATCTTCCTTCCTTCATGTGTTCCGGGAACCAGTTTATCCTGGCGTTGTTCGATACAAGTTTATCCCTTATCTTTGAAACAAGGATAAACCAGGTGTCAAGCGGGTAGTAGAGAAGCGGGGACTTGCATCTGTAACAGAACGGGTATGTGTGGAGATACTTTTCTGACTTGAAAAGTGAGCCTCTTTTCTTCAGGTAGACTATTATGTCCGTATCGGCATCCTTG
>DAICSO010000152.1:0-592 GCA_027368075.1 bacterium | reverse complement strand
ATTCTGGTTGGAAATTCAGGATCCTGCCATGTAAGTCTCAAATTGTACTTTCCCAGCGCCATAATAAAATTGTTCAAAGACATGTCGTCCATATAAATGTCAATATCCTCAGAGAATCTCATACCACCAAAGCATCTCCAAATGGCAGTCCCACCATAGAGAAGTGCATCTGGCTGGAAAACGTCATAAATGATGTCAATGACGTAATCCTGGAGCTCGGCTAGTTTCAACCTCTGTCCACTGAAATATGATCCAATTGGTATCATTAGAATAAGTAATTGTTATATTATATTATAACTTTCACTTATCATTAATTCTGGATAATGAAGATATTTCCTTTAATTATTATTTTCCCAACCACAACGGAATGAAAATATTTGACCCTTTTACGATGCATTTTGTCTTTACCAGTTTCATTATTGCAGCGTGATTTCAACAATGCTGGTTACAATGTCTAGTGGATTCCTTGTTCATTCAATGGAGCATGAAAAATTGCCTTCTAAGATTTATATAATAAAAACCAATCTCTAAGGGATCATGGGGAGCCAATTTGGCTGAGAGGATCTTAAAGATCGACCCTTTGAACCTGATC
>DAICSO010000151.1:0-594 GCA_027368075.1 bacterium | reverse complement strand
TCCCATGTGGACACCATAAACAACCTGATGGATTCAAGGGTGGTGATCGTAGCTCACCAGAGCAGGCCAGGAAAGGAAGACTTCACCAGCCTCGAAAAACATGCCGCCTACATGAAGCGCGTCCTGGGGCGGGACGTGAAGTTCGTGGACGCGCTGTTCGGGAAAAGCGTCAATGAAGCGGTGAAATCGATGAAAGTGGGTGAAATCCTCATGCTGGAGAATACCAGGTTCTATTCGGAGGAAACGGAAATTCTGGCAAGCGACATCGAAGCAATGGAGAGCAGCCACATTGTCAGGAACCTTGAACCGTTGATGGATTACTACGTCATAGACGCCTTCCCTGCGATACACCGCGCCCAGACAACTCTGGTTGGTTTCAGGAGGGTAAAGCCCAACATCGCTGGCAGGCTTATAGAAAAGGAGATAACAATGCTTGATCGTTTCAACGGTGGGAAGGAACACCCCAAGCTGGCAATCCTGGCAGGATCGAAGATAGACGACTCCATTGCGGTGTCAAAGAATTTCCTTGACAGGGTAATAGTTGATGCAATACTGGTTGGCGGTGTGGTAGCAAATGCCTTTTTGTGGGCATCC
>DAICSO010000150.1:0-594 GCA_027368075.1 bacterium | reverse complement strand
GCCTTACCGAAGTTGTTGTTTCTCCTGGATCAGGCAATGTGTCCCTGGTGATCAAGAACACGGGAAGCCAGTCAATAAATGTTGACGCAACCGTGGGGAAGATTGTTTATACTACGCTCCTGGCTGTGGTGACTGGCCTGGTGCTGCTACCCAGCGGCATCGTGCTCGTGGGCCTTTACTACTATTCAAGGCACGTGGAAAATAGAAAAGAAAGAAGATTGAGGGAGTATTGAAAATTAGAGAATGGGAAGGTATCTGTCTAGTTCCCATGTTGTTACATGTGACCTGAAGGCGTCCCATTCCCTCTGCTTCACTGTTATGAAATTCTCGAAAATATGTTCTCCAAGTATATCTTTCATGAGCTTGCTGTTCCTGAAGTGATGCAGCGCTTCACCAAGGCTTTCCGGCATGCTCTGGATTCCCCCTTTGATCCTCTCCTCTGCCGTCATGTGGAATATATCCTTCTCAGTTGGCCCTGGCGGAGAGAGTTTGTGCTCAATTCCTTCAAGCCCCATTCCAAGAATCACTGCGAACTGAAGGTATGGATTGCCTGCTGAGTCAGGGCACCTGAGCTCCATTCTCTTCCTCATGCCG
>DAICSO010000014.1:0-24927 GCA_027368075.1 bacterium | reverse complement strand
CCGTTATCCAGTATCCTGAATCCAGACTGCGGGTAGGTGATGGAATTGTACCTGTCTTTAGATTTGAATCTTGGAAATCCTGCCTTTATCCTGCTTCCATTATTCTTCTCCCTTATTCTCCTGTAAAAGTTGTCGTATGCTTTATCAACTCTGTGCGCAACATCCTGCAGTACCTGTGAATGGATGTCCTTGAATTCGGGAAGGGTCTTCTTCAGTTCCGGTATCTGATCCTGCTGATCGTTATAATTGATGCGCTTCTCTGTCTTATATGCAAGAATTCTCTGTTCCAAGAATGCGTTGTAAAGTTCCCGGCAGAGGTTCAACTGCTTGATTAGCAGTTTCTCCTGCCCAGCAGATGGATACAATCGGAACTTATATGTCCTCATGGGGCTCTGTCTCCTGAGAATCTACATATCCTTTCATTACATCGAGCGTAACCTGCCCTGACGTTGCCAGGAAATAGGAGGGGGACCAGAACTTGCCCTTCCACAGTTCCTCCTTCACTTCAGGAAATCTTCTCTGGATCTCCCTTGATGTTATTGTCTTGATCGCATTGACAAACTGCGGTATGTTCAGGAGAGGTGTCGCCTTGAAAAGCATGTGGAAATGATCCCTGTCGCATTCTATCTCCAGTATCTCCACATTGAATGTATCGGCAATTCCTCTGGCCTTTGTCTTGAGGAAGTCTACAATTATGTCACTGGTGAATACTTTCTTCCTGTATTTCACGACCTGGATGAAGTGATAATACAGTGAATACACTGAATGCGCACCTTTATCCAGATCGTATGGCATAGGTATAGCAATCCGTCATACACCATAAACATTTTGCTCGCTTTCATACCCTTGCCGAGTCAAGGAGACTTCCTGCTCGCATAAGTTAAACATTATGATACGGAAAGAGCCCTGAAACTCATTGGAGAAGACATGATTGGAAAACCAGAGGCGGTATTCGTAGTCAGCCCACACTTTGTCACTGAGAGGGGAATCGGAATTGTCGCAAAACCAAACTTGAATCAGCTTTATGACTTTTACGGATTCCCGAAGGAATTCTACGAGATCAGATACACACCGCCAGGATCACCTGCACTAGCTGAAGATCTGCTGGATTTGGCAAGGAAAGATAACTTACCGGTGGGTTCCGCGGAAGGGTGGGGATTGGATCATGGCGCATGGTCTCCACTCATCCACATATTTCCAATGGCAGATGTGCCGATTATACCTGTATCCATATCAAATTCCATCGGTACAATGGATCACGAGAGGATTGGCGGCCTGATCCGAGGGCTTTCCGTGAAACATGAAGTAGCCATCATATCCACCGGCTCAATAATTCACAGGCTGGATCTCTGGCAAAAGGGAGTTCTCAGCGTTCCGGAGAACGCCCTGAAATACCTTGATACGTGCCTCGATGCTTTCAGGAGTGGAAACTGGGAAGAAATATGGAAAGTCCCGAGAGAGATGCGGGATTCTGCCTCTCCCGAAGGAGGAGAGCTTCCGCTAAGGATATTGGCTGGAACGGTTGGTAACAGGTTCAAGGGTGAGATTCTGGCAAACGAGACCGAGTTTGGGTCAGTTTCCCTCACAACTGCGAGTTTTACGCCCGTTCCTTGAATCGTATCAAAAGGTATATTAATCTGTATTACATACTAAGTATGAATTAGCTACTTACTACGTGATTGAGATTTACACTTTCAGTTGATCCGGGGAAAATGGCATTTGGTGATAAAGATGGATGGCTTCAAACCGAAAAAAGTTGAATATGTTTTTATTGGCAAAAACACAACAGATGGCGCAGGAGTAAAGTTGAAGAGGATATTTGGGGGGCACGAATCGGCAGTCAGGACAGATCCGTTCCTTCTGCTTGACCACTTTGGATCCGACAAGCCGGAGGAATATCTTTCGGGCTTCCCGTGGCACCCGCATCGTGGAATAGAAACTGTAACATATCTGCTTGAGGGCAAGGTGGAACACCAGGACAGCGAGGGAAACCGGGGAACTATTTTTCCGTCTGACATACAGTGGATGTCAGCTGCAAGCGGCATTTTCCATCAGGAGATGCCCAAGCCGCTCGACGACAAGGATCCCATGGAACTTCTTCGGGCAACTGGAATGACCACAAGCTCTGTTGGGTTTCAGCTGTGGATAAATATGCCCGCCAGGACCAAGATGTCAACGCCAATGTACAATGATATCAAGGGAAAGACAACACCAGTTGTCGAAAATGGCAACGGGTCCAGCGTAAAGATTGTGGCTGGAGAATATCTTGGAACACAGGGTTCACTGAAGGGAAGGGCGGAGATCGATCCAACATACCTTGACGTTAGAATGGAGGGTGAGTCAGAATTTACTTTTCCAGTAAAGGCAGGGTACACTTCAATTGTTTACAGCATTGCCGGAGAGGTTCTCCTGAATACTTCGGGGGATAGACTGCAGCCCGGATATGCAGCCGTATTCAGCAACGAGGGAGAGATAGTATCGGCATTCACGAAAGAAAATGCAGGCAGGTTCATTCTTCTCTCCGGCAAACCCCTCAGGGAACCGATATACTGGTACGGTCCCATGGTCATGAACAGCCGTGAACAGATAAATCAGGCCATCATGGACTTGCAGAATGACACATTCATCAGGGACAAGAATCCAATCTTCCAGTGAAGGGGCTTCATCATCGTGCTGATGTCTGAAGGCCTCCGTTTCTTATTTTCCTCAATGATTCATTGCATCCTGCCAGAACAAGTACTGCTGCTATGAGTATTATAGGTGTAAAAATAAACGATATCAGGTAAAGTATCATTGCGGCATCGAACATCCCTGTGTTGAATGCAGAAGCCAGCCTGTGCATGCCCATTATGATTCCCATGATTATCCCTATGAGCAGCAGAACAACACCCAGAAGCAGCACAGAACTGGCAAGGAGCAGTTTAGTCAGCAGCGATCCGGAAAGAGAGCTTGCTGAAATTCCGGACAGGATATTGGGAACCATAAGAATAATGGCAACCGCTGGAAGAATGACCATTGCGAATCCTGCCATAAGCAACAGGGAACCCGTCCTTGGAGATGCAAACCTCGTGGATGACTTGGAAAGAACGTTGAATCCGCGATAGAGCATGTAGTATGACAACATTGCAACAATTGTTATGGCTGCAATCAACAGCAGGAAATACGTAAACTCCGGCGAGTTTATGAAGAAAGAGACGGAGGTTGAGACAGAGCCCCCGGACACAGGTATTACGCTCGAAATGCCGTAGCCTGACACGGTTGTGGCAACTCCTATGATCCCTGATATTATGCTGATTATGGCGAATCTTCTGATAAAGAGTATTCCAGATACCTGACCGTCGGACACTGGCATGGACATTTCCAGCCCACATACCGGGCATACAGACGCACTTGCATCAACTTCCGATCCGCAGGTTGGGCATTTCCTGAGCATTAAAGTCCATTGCGTCTATGGTATTAAAAATTATTTGGGGGTCGTTTCAGATCAATCCTCATAAACCGTTCTCCCATCAGCAAAAACCATCTTTGGGTGTGATGAGATCAGGAAGGGATCATCGTTCCATACGCTGAAAGATGCGGCATAACCGTCCGCTATCTTTCCAAGGGACTTTATTCCTAGTATATCTGCAGGCTGACTCGTGAGCTTTGATATAACATCCTCCCTGTTCATGCCAAATCTCATGAAGTGCCTCATTGTGTAGAATATGTTTCTCTGCAGGATAACAGGGTGGTCGCTCATCATGCAGAATTTTATCCCGGAATTCAGGACTTTTTCGGTGTTTCTCCAAGATTCGTGCTTCAACTCAACCTTGTATGGGTGCGTGTCCAGAGGACCGTAGATCAGAGGTATACCGGCAGCTGAAACCTTTCGGAACACATCCTCGTGATGGATATCTATTCCATGGTTAAGCACTGCGCGGAATCCGAATTCATCCTTTAGCTGCATAAGAACGAAGGCGTCATCTTCCTTGTGAAGATGCACCATCAATCTGTATTTTCCGTCCAGAATATTCATGAAAACCTCCTCCAGCGGCTCTATTTCATCTGGCGTCTTCTTCCCAAGCCTTATAAGGTTTGCAGCCTTCCTGGCCTTTGCCAGATTTTCTCTCAGGAGCGCAACTGTACCCATCCTCGTCGTGGGCCGCTTTCCCTTCCACTCGGTCGTGCTCCTCGGGTTGTACCCAAGCGCAGCCTTTATCCCGATATCTTGCATGTATGCCCTGTCAATGTTCTGCTCATAATTCTTTATGAGCACGGATTTTCCTCCGATTGGATTTCCACTTCCCGGGAGAACCACCGAATAAAGAACTCCGTTTTCAACAGATTCCTCAAATGCGTGGTCATCCATGTATACACTATCCAGGGCGCTGACAAGCGGGTAAATGGAATCCATCTGTTCATTCGATTCATCCTCCGCTGAAGGCTCACCCGCCCTGACCATGCCTATATGGCTATGGCCATCGATAAATGCAGGCGTAACATAGCCCTCGGAGACGATCTCGCAGTCAGGCTTCCGCTCACTGACGGAGCTTACCGATCCATCAAACGAAACATAAACATCACGTTTAGATGAAACGCCATCGTACAGAACCTTTGCTCTTACAGCTTTCATGAGATGACATTAATCCACAGTAAAAAAATCTGGTCACCGAATGAAAGAAGGTTGCTTGGTGAAACTCCAGCTTCTCATATGTAGTATTATTTATTCTCCCGACCCTCTATTTTCCATCTCTGCCAGTTTGAAACAACGTAAACAACAAACGCGGAGGCCCAGAATATGATGGCTATGACAAGACCAAGGCCAATGAGGGATCCGCCAAAATAATATCCCATAATGTATAGCAACTCATAGGAAAATGTGCCGAGAATGATCGCTACAAGACCAAAAATTACCAGAATAATAGAGATGTAGAATGATGCGCTGTCCCATGGGTTTTTATCAGTTGTCATGTATTCAGTTTCCCATGGGCTTAAACTATTTCTTATTTTTCCCTCTTTAGGCTTTTAGAGGCAATCTACAGGAAAACAAGGGCCAGAAGAGTTATGATGAGAACTGGCGTAGCTATTATGAACCCAACCTTCATGTAGCTGCCCGGGGATATCTTTATACCTCTCTTTCTTTCAAGTGCATAGAGCCACAGAAGCGTTGCAAGCGATCCTATTGGCGTGAATTTAGGGCCAATGTCATTACCGATCACATTTGCATATAGCAGGAGACCAGGATCGGACATCCGCGCCAGAGCCAGGTTTCCTATCATAACCGATGGAAGGTTGTTCATTATTGCCGCCATAAAACCAAATATCAGTCCGGAAAACACTGTGGACAGGGGGTTTCCAATTCTGGATACAGCCGTTATGAGATCTGCAACATACTGGGTGAAACCCTGGGCACCCATGCCAAAAACAACTATGTACATTCCAAGAGAAAAGATAACGATCTGCCAGGGGGCTTCACGGATTATGCGGTTAGTGTCTATCACTCCATGCAAACGGGCCACTATGAACAGTGCCGCTACACCCGGAACGGCAATGAACGCTATCGGAATGTTAAATATGCCGCCGATAGAATAAAGTGCCACGAGCGTGGCGATGACGGGGAAGGCGAGCTTGAACAGAAGTGGATCCTTAATAGCAGATTCTGGTTCCTCCAGCAGATCGGCGTTGAACCCGTCCGGGATCTGGTGCCTGTAGTACAGCCACAGGAACAGCACCGTTGCCAGTATGGATACGATGTCCGGCAGGATCATCTTTACAGCATATACCAGGAATGGAATGGAAAAATAGCTTGCGGAGATAATGTTGACAAGGTTGCTGATGGTCAGGGGTATGCTTGCGGTATCCGCTATGAATCCAGTTGCCATGATAAATGGGATTACATGTTTCGTGTCAAATCCGGACCTGTAGACTATGGCTATCACTATTGGCGTCAGGACCAGTGCAGTACCATCGTTAGCGAAAACAGCAGATATTCCGGATCCAAGCAGGATTATGAGTATGAAGAGCTTCCTGGCATCCCCCCTGGAATAGTGGGCTATCTTCAGTGCAAGATACTCGAAAAATCCAGCTTCATCGAATACAAGTGACGCGATTATGATTGCTACAAAGGTGAATGTAGCATTCCAGACAAGGTTCCATACAATGATTATGTCAGAAAATGACGTAATTCCGAGAATAATTGATATTGCGGCCCCTATGAGGGCAGAATATCCTATCCCCAGATTTGCGGGACGTTTAAGAACAAGGAAGAGGGTCAGGGCAAATATGGCAACGGATATGGGAAAAAGTATTTGCATCAGTGCACCAGGTCATTTCCATCTGTCTTGACGGGATCTTCCGGGCACTCAACACAGTTGCATATCATGTTTATGACATCCCCTGTCTTCTCGCCCTGTATGATCAGGTCTATCATGGTTTTATCGCTAAGGGAATATATGATCTTCTTGCCGGAAAAATAGCTCCGGACGATCCCTTTCTCCCGAAGATCCATTAGTTTGTGGGAAATAAGGGACTGCGATTTTCCCGTAATCTTTACCATATCCCCTACGCACATTTCCCCGCTGGAAAGCATCTTTATTATATCGAGTCTTGTCTGGTCGGAGAGAAGCTTGTATATTTCCAGATCGCCAACCTTTTCCATTCGGTCACCTTTATATGAAATTAATTTCATATGATTATTCTGTCATATTTTAAGGTTCGTTCACAGGCCATATCACAGACCGGATAAATATGGTAGATACATATCAGGTCATGAAACTGCTGGTAATATCTGATGCCCACTCCAATTACCTTGCCCTGAAGGCCGCGGTCGATTCTGAAAGGTATGATAAGCTGGTATTCCTTGGAGATGCAGTTGATTACGGCCCGCAACCAGCCGAGGTACTTGATTTCATAACAGAGAATGCGGATTATTACGTTATGGGAAATCACGACAGGGCTGTTGCATACGACGAAGACTGCCACTGCTCAATAGATATGCACGATCTCAGCGAATATACCAGGAGGGAAATATCGCAGAAAATCCTCTCGAAGCAGGATTTCGACAAACTCAAGAAAATGCCCGAGAAGATTGATGTGGAAATAGACGGTATGAAGACCTACATGACCCATGCGTCACCTTACAACAGCCTGAATGGCTACATGTATGGAAGCGAAGCCGACATGGTGGCAAGAGACAGGAATCTAATGGATTATTCCATGATAATGGTGGGTCACACCCACTATCCGATGTATTACAAGAGCAGGATCCTGAACCCGGGAAGTGTTGGCCAGCCCAGGGACGGGAACTGGATGCCGCATTATGCCATTATTGATACTGACAGAAATGAGGTAAGGTTTAGGAGATTCAGCTATGATCATGAAACCACCCTGAAGCTGATAAGGGAGCTTGTAACCAATGAGGCAATGCTGCAGAAACTCAGTAAATTCTATTCATGAAATAACGTCAGACAAAATCGGATAAGTTTAAAATCACCAGTTAAGATAACCTGCAGTATAGAAGTGGTAGGGCACGGTTGTTACCAGGAATAAGGATTCAGTTCTCCCCCAGGTGAGATCAGATGATCCTGTAAATAGTCTGGTTGGGAAGAATGGCGATCTCAGGAGGGGATGGTTCCTCAGTTACCTGTTTTCTAACATAGCAGGCGGCATAAACACACCGCTTATTCCTCTCTTCGTGGTTATATACCTCCGGTCCAACGTCTCTCTTGTCGGACTAACCTCCGCCCTGGCGTCTGCAGCATCAGTTCCCGCCCTGATATACTGGGGCAACCTTTCTGACAGGTTCGGCAGGAGGAAAATATTTGTGTTCGCCGGATTTTTTGGCTCGTTCCTGACCCTGATCTTCATTCCGTTCGTGACGGGGATAGGCGAATACATACTGGTTCTGATGGCTTTCCAGATTGTTGCAATGGCGAGCGTTCCCGTATCAACAATGATAATACTGGAGAACACGAAAGAATCTAGATGGCCATCAATAATGTCTAGCTTCAGCATGATCACTTCCATCGGGACAGTGCTTGGCCTGATTTTCGGATCAATTCTTGTGCTTGGGGATACGGCATTCACCACCTCTTCCCTGCCGGATATTTACGCAATATCCGCAGTGGTTTATCTCATAGCGGCAATAAGCTCGCTTTATCTGCTTCCTGAACCCAGAAGAAAGCTGAGAAGAAGCAGGATCAGCGATCTCTATACTATCAGGGTCATAGAACGCATCAGATACCTGCCTTCATTCGTGCTGCATATATTCACCGAGAGCAAGAATGGCCACAAACTTTCCGCTGATCTGAAAAAATACCTCTTTTCCACAACCCTGCTAATGTTTGGCTTCCAGGTATTCTTCGTGCCGTTTCCCGTATTCCTGATAGACAGGCTGGGGGCAGGCAACCTGCAGATATTTGTGATGTATCTTCTGAACAGCGTTTTTTCAACTATCGCCTTCAGGCCAGCAGGGAACCTGATAAATCGCTTCGGGATGACGCGGATCATTTCTACTTCTATTTTATCGAGGATAATGATATTCACTGCTGCGGCTTTCATCCCGTTCTTTATAACCGGAAGCTTTGTGCTGCTCATAATAATGCTTTCATTCTATGGCATACTGGGGGGATTATGGAGCTTCATCAGCATCTCCGAGGTAACGTCGATTTCCAAGATGTGTGAAAAGGCAGTTCGCGGTAGAACTATTGGCGCCTACAATTCCCTGAATGGCGTAGGCCAGATACTCGGGGCAGGCTTTTCCGGTTTTGTTGCACTTTACCTCGGGTATGAAACGGACTTCATAATAGCGGCGGTGGTTGTCGCGATTGGCCTGTCGCTGATCCTTAAAATAAAAATCCCGTTGTCTTACGAGAGTATAGGGAAAGAGGCATCGCCTAGATGATTCCCCTGACAACATTCCTGTCTATAGAAACCCCCTTGGGAGTGAGTATTATCATGTTCTTGCCGAATCCTGCAACGTCCCCGCCAGTGTCGCGTCCCAGATACTTTATGTCGTCCAGGACCTTCCTGCGTATGAGCTCGTCATCTGCAACAGGACTGTAATCTATTATCAGTATGGTTCCGCCGTAAGTGAATTCCGACAGTCTCGAGACATCGTCATACCGGTTAATCTCCACGATGCGGACGACCATGTCCGAACCCGTGAAATCATCCTGCATCTTGAGTTCGTCCAGGTCTATGAATTTCCTTGACCTGTCCTTTCCCTTCGATGATTTTGACTTGCTTTTGTTTCCCCTTAGTAGCGCCATCTGATCAGGAAATAAGACTCAACTAAGATATAAAGATTTTTTCATTAACTTGCATCCACGAGATTCGGAGGCATTCTCACTTCCTTGTCATCTTGATGAAAATATTCATGAGATTTGATATTCCGTCTCCCCATGTCTTGAGTTTTGGTTTCGTGATTCTCACTCCGTAACGGATAGGCACCTCGATGAACCTCCCCCTCTTCATTGCCTCTATCTTGATTTCCTGCGAAAAGGACATCCCATCGCTCAGATGCCCCATCTTCCTGTATATGTCTGACCTGAATATCCACATCCCGCTCTGGGAATCCTTCATAGAGTGCTTGAAGAACAACCGGATTGTTATATTCAGAACGCTGTTGCCAACGAAGTGCAGGGTCGTGTAATTTTCGTTGTTCCGGAGAGACATCCTGTCGCACGAGATAAAATCCACATCATCCTTTACAAGCAGGTCAATGAGCGTGGTGACTATGTCTGTTGGATAGGTCCCGTCTCCATCCATACACACTATTATATCGCCGCTTGCCTGGTTCAGGCCCGTCTTGTAAGCCAATCCATATCCGCGAAGGGGCTGGTCAATGACCCTGGCACCCTCTGACGAGGCTATCTGCTTCGTCCTGTCCTTTGAATTTGTATCTACGACCAAAATTTCAATGTCCTCGAGAGCCTTCAGGCCCTCTATTACATTT
Source organism: bacterium (assembly GCA_027368075.1). Lineage (GTDB taxonomy): Archaea > Thermoplasmatota > Thermoplasmata > Thermoplasmatales > Thermoplasmataceae > B-DKE. The sequence goes on along the minus strand of DAICSO010000014.1, from coordinate 14,993 downwards.
CCAATGGTATTCTCTTCGTTCATCGTGGGGATGACTGCACTGATCTTTGGCATGTTCCGCGAACCTAATCATCATCGTTGTATAATACGTTTGTCAGCGAACCTGGTTGCTTGCAGGCATTGTTACCCAACCCTGGCAACCTCGCTTGTCCCGTTGTTTTTCCTTATTTCATACATGGCGTCGGCGACCGCATAGAGTTCCCTGTGATGCGTTATTAGAACAAGTTGCGGAACTATTCCCTCGTCCCTCAGGGAGTATTGTATTATGTCCCTGAGGTTTGCCCTCCTGTCCTCATCGAGGAAGGTTGTAGGTTCATCCATTATTATGGTGCTTATCCTGTTTCCCAGATAGCTGGAAATTGCAAGCCTCACGGCAATGGCAAGCGCCGTTCTCTCCCCACCGCTCAGTGAATCTATGCTCTCCATGGTTCCATTCTGCGAAACCTGTATGTCCAGGTCCTCGTCGACAGTCACGTCATCTATATTCAGGTTGAAGGAAGCTATGAGAGAGATGGTCTTATCAGAGATATATGCGGAGAATCTCTTCCTTATTATCTTCTGTACGCCGTCCCTGTCGAAGGCCTTCCTGATGTCCTCCAGTTTTAGCATCGCATTCCTGTACTTTTCGTACATCACCCTTGATTTCTCAAGCTTCTCTCTCTCGGAAAGAAGCTGGGATATCCCCTTCCGGATCTGTTCGTCCCTTCCCCTCAATCCCGCTATCTCCATCTGCCTTTCCAGCAATTCGCTCCTCAGTTTCTGGTATGATTCTTCCGCCTTTCTGTAGCTGACTTCTGAACCGGACTCAAGATCTATCTCCCTGGCCAGGTCGGAAAGAACTTTTTCCATCTCCTTCACCCTCCGGGATATCTCATTCTCGGTAACCTTCAGCGAATCCAGTTGAGACATTTTTCTTGAAATGCTGTCGTATTCTCTCCTGATATTTTCAAGTGAAGCCACACTGTCAATACCGGGGATGAATCCGATTTCCCTCTCGATTTCCGCCAGTCTACCCTCAATGCTTGAAACTTCTCCAAGGAGGCTTGTTCTCTGCGCCCTGAGTTCCTCTATGTTCATGGAGTCTCTCGTAGCAAGCGTAATGGAGTATTCTCGATGATTCCTGCCCTTCGCATCCATAGCACTCCTGACATCCGCAAGCTCTTTTTCCACATTCTTTATCCTTCCGTATTCTGTAGAATATTTTCCAAGGGCTGCTTCGGCTTCCGCATATTCCTTCTCAGAAGCTTCAAGGTCAGAAACTGCTGCGAGGGCATTCCTGAGTTCTCCGGACTGGATTTTGTCGATTTTCTGCGTAATCTCTGATATGAGGCCGGTAAGCTCTGCCTTTTTTTGCGACGCAAGGGATATCTCTTTCAGTGCCTCCGTCTCCCTCTTCCTGTATTCGTCAAGCATGGACGAAGCATGATCCGGTGTAAGTTCAGACCCGCAGAGGGGACAGACGCTCTTCCCCTGGAGAGTTTCGAGACTCTTCCTGATTTCATTCAGCATCCTTGTCTGGTTCGCCGCGCCGGCCTTAAGTGTCTCAATTTTCCCGGATGCATCCAGTTTCTCGGAATTGAGCCTTTCCCGGAATTCTGCGATGGAGTCCTGGGTGATTGTCATCCCCTCGGGTACAATGCTCCTGTACCTATCTATGGCTGCGGCATCACTCTGAAGTTTCTCAATGCGCTTCTTCTGCAAGCCCATCAGTTGTTCTGCAGTTTCGTATTGCTTCACAGTGCCGGCCGCCTGCTTCATGTACTTTTCCATATCTTTTTCCTGTTCATCCAGCCTGTTATATTCCTCATAGTCCTTCTGCAGCATTTTCAGTTTCGAGTCCAGTTCCTCGTATCTGTTCATGCTGTCTGAAACGAGCTTTAATCTTGATTTGGCGGAAGTCAGATCCTTTCCCTCGAGCAAATACCGGGAGATCTTCTCGCCGTTCCTGTACAGCGGATCGTTCTCGATCTCATGCCTTCTCTTCTCGGTGTCCTTGAGCGATTCCATCAGTGCTTTTGTTTCATTGATGCGCTGAATGGCACTGTCGAGATCCTTCCCCATGGTCTTCATCTGGTTTGTCTTAGTGACGTAATTCTGGTATGATCTGTAAAAATCATCCCTTTCCCTGTTTTTTGCATCCAGGCTCAGGGAAACATTATTCATTTCATCCTGTTTTGTGGCTATTGTTTCAGATATTTTTCTCAGTGCTTCCTGGTTTCCGCTGATCTCTGTGGAAAGCTCCAGAAAACGTTCATCGCTGTACTTGAATCTTGCGGACTCCAGCTCCATCCTGCGAATATAATCGCTGATTTTCGATGCCTGTTTTCCCAGCTTCTCTATGTTTATGACCTTTGAGAGGAAGTCCTTCCTCTTCCTCGGCTCCTCGGAGATCAGGGAATCTATGTCACCCTGCCTGACAAACACGGAATTCAGGAAAATGTCCTTTGACATGCCAAGTATTCGGGATACCTGTGAAGTAACGCCCTCCGAAGTTTCCGCTATCATGCTTCCGCCGGACTTCAGCCATGCCTCCTTTGCACCCTTCCTGATCGCTATGGACCGGTAGAGTTCATAGTCCAGCCCGCCCATGTTGAAATTCAGCGTGACCGATGCCTCCAGTTTTCCCTTCTTTATCATGTCCTGCGTGTTTCCAGAACGCCTTTCATTGAACAGCGCGAACTTGATGGCATCCACAATGCTCGATTTGCCTGCTCCGTTATTGCCAACAATGAGGTTCACTCCCGTTGCAAAATCTATCTCCGTGCTGTCGTGTGATACAAAATTCGTGAGTTCTACGGATCTAAGTATCATATTACTGATCCTCCCCGATTCCAAGATATCCGAGCACGGCGGAATATGTGCGTTCATCGTCATCATTAAGCAGGGATTCATAGAGTTTTTCAGCAAGGGAGGCCAGTTCCGCATTATCCCTGAAATAGGCGGCAAAGTAACTCTTCATGCTGTTGTCATCGGGTTTTTCAACTTCAGCCCTGTCTTCGCTAATGAATTCCGGTTTCCTGAAAATAGCCCTTTCCTTCAGTTCCTCAAGCATCCTGATCACCCCGATCCTGTCGGATTTTCCAGAAATTCTGAGGCTGACTATGGGCAGCTTTCCATTATTGCCTGGCTTGTCTCCCAGGGCACTGCCGATCAATTCAAGGTAGTTTTCCTCCCTTGCGTCTATCTCTATCTGTGGCCTGACCCTCTTCAGCGTGATTCTTTTCACTTCGGCTTTTCCATTCTCAATGGTCACAAGGTTAACTCCCTTGCCGCTTCTCCTGTAGGCCCTTATCTCCCTGGTACTGGTCATCTCCGTGGAACCAGCATACGCAAACACGCTCCGTCCATTCTTGACAATGTCAGAATCATGTATGTGGCCAAATGCCAGGTAGCTGAAATTCACAGGCACATCGCTTTTCAGCGCTTCGCATTCCTCCGGTGGAAGGTAACCCTCAATTGCCTGGTGAGAGATGAGGATTGATGAGGCGGAATCCCTGGCAATGGAATCTGCCTTGCGGTATTCCTCTGGAAGCTGGGCTTTCCTGAAACCCTTCATGTTTGAAATCCCGCAAATCGTGATATCCTCGCCATTCTTGGAGTAGGTGGCGCTTTCGCATCCGTCCCTGCCCAGAAGTATTATGTTCAGGTGATCAAATATGTCAGCTGCAGGGAAATCAACGCGCTTTGGCCTGTCATGGTCTCCAAGCACCACATACATCTTTTTTCCACTTTCCCTGATCCTCAGGGCGGCATTCTTGAATTCCGTCAGTGCCCTGTTGCTGGGGTCCGCATAGTGGAAAAGATCGCCGGAGTGGACAAAGAAGTCAACATCCTCTGCAAGTCCTATGTCAACAGCTTCCCGGAAAGATTCATAGAAATCCTCCTCCCTGAGTTCCATCATGTACTGCCTTGCACCGAGGTGTGTGTCCGAAAGATGGAGGAATCTCACCAGTTCAATCACCCATGAGGCTTGAAATGTCTTTCCGGATGCTGTCTGGATCAGTTTTCCTTGATCGTTCCAGAAGGCTCTCCTTCAGCAACGCGACAATATCCACGTCCCCTCCACCCTCGTTTGTTTCCCTTTTCCTGATTTTCACAATAACGGGCATTTTCACAAACTCTCCCAGCAGTATGCCTTCACCCACGTCAAGCGATGGCAGATCAGACATTATGGATTCCCCGACACTTTCCCCGCTCTCCATGACCGCCTTCTGATCCATGGGGTTCGTTATCCTGAGTATTATCTCCGAGTTGCACTGGCTCAGTACGTCCTGATCTATCTTTCCCGGACGCTGCGTTATCACCACCAGGAATATTCCGAATTTCCTCCCCTCGGACGCTATCCTCTTGATAAGCTGGGATATCTGTGTATTGGTAGCCGGTGGGACAAAATTGTGGGCTTCCTCGATGAATATGAAAACAGGGAACCTGTATGTCGAGGAGAGCTTGCTCTCGTATATCTCGCTGACAACCCTGTATGAGAAATAGTTTGCCATGAACTGGTCCATGCCTGAAAGATCGAGGATGCTCATCTGCCCTGGTGCGAGATAGTCTCCCTTGCCAGTGGTTGCTTCAGAGAATATCCCCCTTATCTTCTTCAGGAATTTTATCCGCCCGTCTATTTTTCTCTTGTCTTCAGGCTTCAGCGTATCAAGTGCGTTGAGGAAGTCCTGGAAATCACCCTTCCCGGTCATTGCCTTCTGGGCGGCATCAACTATCCCGGACAGGTTGGTCCAGTTCTCCCTTATGTTCATTATGCCGGCAAGGTCCTCGGACGTCAGGTCCTGGAAGCGAAGGGTGAATTCCTCCACTATACCCTTGCCGTTAAGTTCATATCTTCCAGTGCTGAGAGGAGTGCGAAATATCCTGATAAACCTGGAATAACTGTTTCTGGTGCCACCTGACTTCATAAACACATAATCGGCGTGTGGATCCAGCACTATGATGGATGCGCCCTTCTTCAGCAGTTCCTCCATGATCACGCCTGCAGTATGGCTCTTTCCAGCTCCAGTCTGCGCAACTATTGCAAGGTGCCGCCTGAGCCCGTTTGCACTTACTGATACCTTCACGTCCGTCCTGTCTCCCAGGTAGCCAATTTCAAGCGCATCATCGCCGGGATAGCCAAAGGCATTCTGGAGCATGGATGAATCTGCAGAGTATACCTTCAGCCCGGGGTGAAGGAGATCCCTGGACTGCCTGAGCCTGCCATCCTCAAAGGTTCCAATGGTTCGCGCCTGGCATATACTCACCCTGTCTATTATGTCCGATTCGACATATTTCTGAATGCTGGAAAAATCCATGCTGTCGTTGAGCAGCTCGCTCCGGGAGACTATCCGCTCAATTCTTCCAAGTATCTTCGTATCACCGTAGTCGATGGATACGTAATCCCATTTCCTGACCGGCGTGCTTGAACTGATAACAAACTGGAAGCGATCGGAGGTGTTCTCCCCCACAGTATACCCAATATTAGATCCTGATCCTTGCACGTCGTTCCCCCCTGGTTTCATAGAATTGGATGCCGGTCATCCTCTCAAATGTTTTCATGTAAAGGTTCTCTATCTCGGGCGTCCTGAATTTCACAAGCCTGTCCACGTCAGCCAGCCATATGTTGTGTGCCTTTAGGCCGCCGTAGCCCCAGAATATCATGTTCAGCAGATCCTGACTGACCGATGCAGGCGTCGCCCCGCCTGATATGTTGCCCTGTGCACTGCCGGAATAGACATCAACCTTGATTGGCAGATCCATTGTGTCAGGCACAGCATGGAATGTAACAACGTTTACCTTCCCATTTTTTGCACCGATTTTCATGGGAACCATCAGTGGGGTAGAATAACCGCTGAACCTTGCCATGGACCTGACAAGCAGGTGATCCGTCTCCTCCACCTTACGTGCTGGATCGCCCGTTATGCCCTGAAGGTACCTTATGAACATCCTCGAATCGGAGCTCTTTGACACAAAGACCAGTGGAACTCCGGTGTCTGATGACATCTGGAACAGGTCTGCGAGTGTGGAGAAATAAGTGTCCATGAAGTTCTCGTATTTAGTGGCATTGATCACCCTGGATTCATGCATGAACCTGCCTATGAGGGAACCGTCGATTAGGGCAAAATCAGGTTTACTCTTGCGGAGTACGTCAATAACGGATAGATGCTCATTGTGTTCCATCAGCAGGTTGACAAGAGGAGCCAGGTCGTCACGAGCCACAGAAAGCACCTCAGCGAGGAATTTGCTCCATATTTCGTCCCCAAGGCGAGAATATGCCCTGATCAGTATAAGCTTCTTTCCGGAATAGAGTTCACGGATGAATTCGGTGCTGTCGGTTGCCGATACCGTGTAGTTCCTATCCACATTAGGAGAAAAAGGATGAAAGTTTTTGCTGAAAGCTTCTTCGTAATGGAGGTATGGTTCTGACCCCTGTTCCATGACCAGTGAATCCCTGATCTCATGCATGTTATTGGAGAGGTAAGCTACAAAATCGGAATAGGTGTCATTCATACGGACTTAATGCGATCCTGTGGATAAATACTTAATTGCTCATTCCCAAAAAAAGTTAGAAATGACACTGCAAGCCTTTCAATAGCTATAAATACAAGATAATATTGGGATTTGACCAGATGGCAAATATCTTCTATTTCAGCATTGAGCAGGACGATTGCCCACATACATTCATAACGGGCCAGGTTGGGGGACTCTCGATATTCATAATCAATACACTCAGCGCTGGCAGGAAGCGCCAGATCACCACCACTCTTTTCTCCGCAAGGAACTCAGAGGACCTGGGCAGTGCGTTGAATCTATTGAAGTCATACCCTGGAGTTGGCGATCTTATGATACTTGGGAAGAGCGGAAACGTAATGTCTCTTATGTACAGCTTCCCTAAGACGTCCGCTTTCAGGAACGTCAGCGAATCTGGATTCAGGCTGCATCCCATAGTGGTCCAGAAAGGGCAGGAAAAATGGTTCTTTATCGAGACTAAAAACGTCAAGATTCCCAGCCTCAAGAAAAGCATAACAGATTCGACAACCCGGATAATCGAACTAAGGAGGGTTTCAACCCAGGACTTCCTGGAAATGTATTCGAACCTGTTCAGCAAGATATGGACGCTACAGTCAAAGGGTTCCATGGGGAGCACGGATGAAAACATCCTTGCAGAGGCCGTAAGAGCGGGTTATTACGAATGGCCAAGAAAGACGTCAATTTCTACTCTGAGCGATAAGATGGGCATACCGGCCAGCACGATGATGTACAGGATGAGAAAACTCGAAAAGCAGATAATGGAAAGTTTCAAGGAAATAAACTAATTCAGGAAACTTTCACCTAACGAGCTTATTTTTGCCATATTTATTATAAGTTCGATATGATTAATGAATTTTATTTTAGCCGTTATTTTCAAATAAAAATTCAATTCTCCAATTTATAGCTCCATGAAATGGTGTGCGAGACATTATCACTCTTGGTTTAAATACTAAATTAGAACAGGCTCAAAAAATTATTTAGTATATATTTTTCAATGGGTTTTGCAATGGAAAAAAAGCAAAAATATCTCGTATCAATAATAATAGTATTGATTATGATAATTGCCGGGGTTGCGGTAGGATTCCATTATCTTGCTCCGAATCAATCCACCCTGAAAGGCAATACCATAATCATAGCCAGCTCGGCCACGCCGTCATCACTGGATCCCGCTGTAGCATTTGACACGAATTCAGTATTTTTTGACGACCAGATGTACCAGTCTCTGCTTGGTTACGGCAACACCACCTATAACGGGCAGACAGTGGGATCTCTCACCCCTGTGCCTGAACTTGCTACAAGCTGGACGGTAAATCCTAACGGATCGGTCCTGTTCAACCTCAGACAGAATGTAACTTTCTGGAATGGCGATCAGTTTAACTCAACCGCAGTTCAATTCTCGCTTGACAGGGTCATTCAGATGAAGCAGGGAGGAGATTTCCATGTCTATGAGTTTCTTAACGAAAGTGGGATACACATACTCGGAAAGTACCAGATACTTCTGGTTCCATCAGCACCTTATCCCTGGTTCCTAAATCTTTTCCAGCTCTGGGTCACTGACATAGTCGATCCATCATTCGTAAACGCTCATGGAGGAATTACCAACGGCAGCGTTAACGCCTACATGTCAGATCACGCAATGGGAACCGGCCCTTACGAACTCAACCAGTACGGAACTACACAGATAACCCTCACTGCCAACCCTAATTACTGGGGAGGAGCACCAAATATATCCAACATTGTGTATGAGATTGTCCCGAGCCCTGCAACACAACAGACACTCCTGGAAAAGGGTTCAGTGAACCTGGCGCTCAATATCCCGCTCAATGAAATGAGCACGGTAAAGAATTATACTGGTGTTAAGATAAAAGCTGGTCCAACGTCATCGGAATACTACATCGGGCTTGATCAGAATGTGACTCCATTTGGCAATCTCGATGTCAGGAAAGCCATAGAATATGCTGTAAACACCACCAATTTGACACAGTACTCGACGTTCGGGTACGGAATCGGCATAAAGAGCGTTATCGCGCCTACCATAGAGTCGTACACGCCTGCTTTCAAGAACTACACCACAAACCTCACCATGGCCAAGCATTACATGAAACTGGCTAACATGCAGGCAGGGTTCAAAACGACATTCTACTATACTTCCGGAGACCCAATTGGTTCAGCAATAGCAACGATACTTCAGGGGGAACTGGCAAAGATAAACATCACACTTACATTGACGCCAGTGGAATCGGCTACTTTCGATTTCCAGGTAGGTGCTGGAACGTACCCAATGTTCTATGACGGATGGGTAAATCTCCTCGCCACGCCAGATGATGGCATGAGACCTCTATTTAACTCTGCTAACATAGGCCCATACGGGAATTTCGCATACTTCAACAACACAACGGTAAGTCATGATCTAGTCACCGCTGGAAAAGAGCTTAACATTACGCAGAGGGATGCCCTATATACCCAGGTTCAGAACATACTTGCCAGCCAGGCCGTGGAGGTACCGCTGTTTAATCTGGAAAATGTCATTCCAATGACAGACAACATACACAACCTCTACATCTACCCGACCTTTGATATATTCATAGATCAGGCGTCTATGTCGTGATACGATGAATTCATTCCAGAAATTCATCATCTATCGGGTATTAACCCTAATACCCACTATTTTTGGTGTCATTATAATAACTTTCCTTTTGTCAAGGGTCGTACCAGGCAACCCAGCACTGATACTCATAGGACCGGAGGTCAATAAGCAGGAACTCCTCGTGCTGGAAAATGAACTGGGCCTCAACAAGCCGCTATGGGTGCAGTTTTTTATCTACCTGAACCAGCTGGCTCATTTTAATCTGGGATATTCATATATTCTTGGTCAGCCCGTTAACTATGAGATTTCACAGAGGTTTCCAGTCAGCTTTGAGCTGGCTCTAGCGTCCCTGGTTATTGCAATACCTGTTGCGATCCTGAGCGGAATATATGCGGCATTGAGGGCAAATAAATCAGGAGATCATGCTACAAGGGTATTTTCTTTATTGGGTATATCAATGCCCGTTTTCTGGGTAGACATTGTATTGATTCTTGTTTTTTACACATATCTCGGCGTTGCCCCTGCCCCTTACGGTCAGATCAGCATAGGTCTGACCCCACCTCTTAGGATTACAGGCATGTACATACTTGACAGTTTGCTGACCTTCAATTTCACAGATTTCCTCAATACATTCTGGCACATCATACTGCCCGCTGTCGGTCTATCTCTCGCTGGAATTGCAACCATATCAAGGGTAGTCAGGTCAAGCATGCTTGACGTGCTGAACAGGGATTTCATGAGGACAGCCTTCGCAATCGGTCTCCCCAGAAAGGTGATTATAAACAAGTACGCCCTGAGAAACGCCATGCTACCAGCAATAACCGTGGCAGCAATTCAGGCCGGGGCCCTGATGAGTGGGGTCGTACTTACCGAGACCGTATTTTCATGGCAGGGTTTGGGGCTATACGCAGTACAGGCAATAGACCAGCTGGATTATCCAAGTGTCATGGCTGTTGTGCTGATTTCAGGGATATTATTTGCATTTTTTAATTTTGTCGCGGATTTGCTTTACGCTTACGTCGATCCAAGGGTAAGGTTATAGGTAATTAACTATGTACAGTCAAACTATAAACAGGGTCAGAAGAACCTTTGGCGCAGGAAAGTACAGGGATTCGATCAGCCACTTTCTAAGGAGCCCAACGGGAATGATCGGGCTGGGCATACTGCTGGTCTATGCTTTTCTCGCAATCTTCGGTCCGGATCTTGCTCCATACAATCCGCTAACGCTGCATTTGAACCAGGAATTGCTCCCTCCATCGGCTGCCCACTTAATGGGAACGGATGAGTACGGAAGGGACATATGGTCCAGAATCCTTTACGCAATAAGGCTCGACTTGTTCATAGCATTTGCGTCTGTATCGGCTTCATACCTCATCGGCGTGTCGCTGGGCATTCTCTCAGGTTATCTTGGAAAAATAACAGATAGTGTCATAATGAGAATAATGGACATACTGCTTTCATTCCCATCTATCCTGTTTGCAATAGCGATCGCCATTGCAATAGGGCCGGGGTTTGTTACAATAATAATAGCCGTCATAGTTGTATCTATCCCGGGATTCGCGCGTGTAGCAAGGAGCACCGTACTGTCGACAAAAAACGATCTCTACGTAACAGCATCAATCTCCCAGGGTGGATCGAAACTCCACATTATGTTTCAGCACATTCTCCCTTCTTCGATCTCGCCCACGATAGTTCTTTATGCGCTTAGCCTTGGAAATGCCATAATCATTGCAGCCGGATTGAGTTTTCTCGGTGTCGGAATACCCCCTCCAACACCCGAACTCGGGGCAATGATTACAGAGGGTCTGCAGTTCGTCGTATCAGGACAGTGGTGGGTGTCAATATTTCCAGGCATATTCATTGTCCTGATAGTGATTGCATTCAACATGCTGGGTGATACAATCAGGGAAGTAACGGATGTAACAATGAGGAGATAGAATTGGAGGAATTTGAACAAAAGTACAGCGACTACGTCCTTTACGTGGAAAATCTTTCATTGGTCTACACACTGAAGGGAAAGACGGTTTATGCACTTAGAGACGTAAGTTTCGGAATCAGGGAATCCGAAGCCATAGGTATAGTGGGTGAAAGTGGCTGTGGGAAGTCTACACTGGCGATGGCGATTTCGCACATACTTAGCCAGAACTCAAAGGTCACCTCTGGGAGGATTTACTATAGGGGAAAGGTAATAGTGGATCAGGAGAGCGGGGCTTCTTTCACCCTGAGAGAGAACTCAAAATCAAGGAAGATAGAACAGAAACTCAAGGTCATCCGCTGGAATGGCATATCTATTATCTTTCAGGGAGCTCTTGATTCCTTGAACCCACTTTTACGTGTTGGGGAACAGATTTCTGATATATTTGTCTATAAGGCTGGTACGACAAGAGAACAGGCCAAGGAAAGATCTAGGGAATTATTGTCTGGAGTCGGGCTTGATCTATGGGTAATGGACGCATTCCCGCATCAATTGAGCGGCGGAATGAAGCAGAGAGTCATAATAGCAATGGCCATTGCCCTTAGGCCGGGCCTGATAATCGCCGATGAGCCAACGACATCGCTTGACGTGATCACGCAATACAGGATAGTGGAGGAGATAAACAGGCTCAGATCCGTATTCAAGCTTTCCATAATCAACATATCGCACGACATATCGCTTGTCTCACACATATCCGACAGAATCATGGTGATGTATGCGGGCAGGATCATCGAGAAACTCCCCTCAAATAAGTTCGATCGTGCAAGGCATCCATATACCCATATGCTGGTGGAATCCCTCCCACGGCTCGACAAGGAAGTTTCCGTGATATCCCCAATCAGGGGTGCACCACCGAGCCTCACCAAGGTCATTCCCGGATGCCCCTTTTACGATAGATGCGATTTTCATCAGGATCGCTGCATGGTTGAGGACGCTTCGGATCTCAGGGTCATCAACAGCGGGCATGAAGTCGCATGCGTCGTTCTGCCTGTCATGGACAGGAAAGAGAAAGGGAACAGTGCATCTGCGTATATTCAGGATGAAAACACATCGTTGAGTTCCGAAGTTATCGCCATCGAACATGTCTCGAAGATTTTTGCAAAAAAGACAGGCATCAGGGAGATAACAACCTCCAAAAGGTCAGAAATTGTTGCCCTGGACGATGTCAGCCTTAGCGTCAGCCTGGGCGAAACCGTTGCACTGGTCGGTGAGACCGGAAGTGGAAAAACAACGCTCAGCAGGATTATCGGGCTGCTTGAAACCCCATCGTCAGGTACTGTTAAGATAATGGGAGAAGCGGTTGATTTCCAGGATGGAAAGCAGTTGAAAAAGTTGAGGACAGTTGTACAGACGATTTTCCAGGATCCATTCCAGAGCATCAACCCACGTTTCAGTGTCAGAAAGGCTATTTCGGAACCACTGATAATCAACAAGCTCTATCAGGACCAGAAGGAATTCATGGATGTCATTACGTCCGCCCTGACTGATGCCGAACTGACTCCTGTCGAGGACTATCTGGAGAAATACCCTCATGAATTGAGCGGCGGCCAGAGACAGAGAGTTTCCATAGCCCGTGCAATGGTGATTAAGCCAAAAATTCTCGTTGCGGATGAGCCGATTTCGATGCTGGATGTATCGCTTCGCGCCGGAATCCTCAATTTCATGAACAAAATTGTCAGAACCCTGGGTCTCACTCTTTTCTACATAACACACGACATTGCTTCCGCAAGGTATGTAAGCAAGAAGATCTATGTCCTATATTGTGGAACTGTTGTCGGGAGTGGTTCCACGGAGGACCTGATAAGATATTCCGCCCATCCATATACAATAGCACTAGTCCTTTCGAGCATAGGACTGAGCGGCCTGGCCTCTGAAACTCTCGGGGAAAAGATATTTGAAGTCACTGAGCAGGATCAGTACCCTAAATGCAAATTTGCGCCAAGATGTCCTCTGGCAGTAGACAGATGCTTTACCGAAGAACCTGAAAAAATTGATCTTGGTGTGGGTCATTACGCCAAGTGCCACTTTGCAGGAGATATATATAATTACACGAGAAAGATTGGCATCGGCAATGGCCTTAACATGGCGGACCTTAAGTTAAGGGTGGGTCGGTAACATTGAACGGTAATGTGAGTTATTGCAGACAGTTGATTTCAGAAAAGCCGGTGGTTAAGAAATGAAAGGAAAATTTACGGTGGCATCCGCTCATCCCTTGAGCACAAACATAGGCATGAAGATAATGGAGAAGGGCGGAAATTCCTACGATGCGGCCATAGGTGTTAGTGCCGCGTTGACAGTAGTCCAGCCAAACCTTAACGGGCTGGGCGGGGACATGTTCGCTATTGTGAAGGATGGCACTGTCAGTGCCCTGAACGGCAGCGGGCCCGCCTCTGAGATGGCAACGGTCGACTTCTTCAGGAAATCAGGTCTTAACGAAATACCCAATAGGGGGTCGCTCTCCTCTTTTTCAATTCCGGGGCTTGCATCCTCCTGGCAGCTTCTGCATGAGCGATGCACAATGAGGTTTAGTGAACTTGTCGAGCCAGCGGCGGATCTTGCAAAAAGCGGATTCAGGATTTCTGCAGGAATTTCATGGGCAATAGGCCGAATGAAAGGATATGATAGTGACTGGGAAGGAATCTATAAACCCGCAGAAAAGGGTGGAATCCTATACCAGGCCGCACTTGGCAAAACCCTTGAAAGGATAGGACACGACGATGCTTACGGATTTTATCATGGAGATATTGCGAAACAGATAGAAGAGGATATGATAGCCAAGGGTGGACTGATGAGGTTCAGCGACCTGGATTCATATTCAGCCCAGTGGGTCGACCCCATGAGGGTGCGTTACAGAGGATATGATGTGTACACCAATCCTCCTCCCAGTCAGGGAGTTACTTCCCTCATGTGGTTGAACATGCTTGACCGGGTATCGCTTGGTTCCATGAATGCCGAGGATTATTACGAAGAGCTGATAGGGAAGATGCTAGTTGCCTACGACTACAGGTCAAGGTACATTGCAGATCCAACATACGTAAGGTTTCCAGCGGAGTTGCTTGAAAAAAATGCTGTATACGATCTACCAGGATTGAAAGGAAAGGCCCCGGAGAAAAATTCTGATACAACGGCATTCTCGGTATATGATGGCGAGACAGGCATAAGTGCCATACAGAGCAATTATATGGGATTTGGGTCAGGACACAGCATAAAGAGCACCGGAATAAACATGAATAACCGGGGATGCTACTTTACACTGAATCCGGAACACCATAATGCTCTGATGCCGGGGAAGAAGACTTTCCACACCCTCATGGCAGTATATGCACAGGGCGAGAAACAAATTTTCCTTGGAACCATGGGCGGCGATGTACAGCCCCAGATTAATGTCCAGATACTCAGCGGGATAATTGATCTTGGCAGGAGAGCGCAGGAAGCGGTGGCTTACCCGAGATATGTCTACCCCGCAAGCATATACGGCGATGCTGACATATATTATGAGGAGTCCCTTCACCTTGGAAAATATATGCAGGTCAAGGACAATAACAGCATGACTGGCCACGCACAGGCAATAGTTGTGGGCGAAACTACCGAACCAGGCTTTGATCCAAGGGGCGATGGTCTCCTGTCTCAATCTACCACGCGTGAAGGGTGAGACTTCTATTTATACTCCAACGCGTATGTAAATTCTCATGTCAGCCCAGAGAATTTAATATCCAGTCACAAACGTCAAAAATTGGCAATGACTCAAATGCCATGTATTAATATTAAAAAGTATCGTATGAGAAAAGTGGACAGTTGCGATAATGAAACATTCTCCAAAAAAGTATCCATGCAAATCGGTGATACAGATATTGCACATGTGAGAAAGTCGCACCCTTCAACGGGTGCGTGGATTGAAACCATATGATAATCATTG
>DAICSO010000149.1:0-596 GCA_027368075.1 bacterium | reverse complement strand
GCATGGCATAATCAATTGCATATGTCAACCGTAAAGATTGGGTTAATAGGCAAACCAAATGTTGGAAAATCCACGCTTTTTTCTGCTCTGACCAAAGCTCCGGTTGATATCGCAAATTATCCCTTTACCACCCTGAAGCCCAATGTTGGAATCGGCTGGCTCACAGCAAAATGCCCTGAGGCAGAGATTGGAAGCAGATGCACACCAAGGGAGGGAAGCTGTGTCAATGGCACTAGATTCATTCCAGTGGAGATAATTGACGTTCCCGGCCTTATTCCCGGAGCCAGTGAGGGAAAGGGCATGGGAAACGAATTCCTGGACAACATCAGAGATTCAGAGGCAATCATACATGTTTTCGATGCATCAGGAAGAACAGCGCCTGATGGAACTCCACTGCAGGAGAGCAGGGACCCGGTTGAGGATATTTCTGCCATTGAGAATGAAATGATTGCATGGATGGCAGACCGTATTTACAGGGACTGGGACAAGTTCGCAAGGAAAGCCGATGCGTCCAGTGAAAGAATGGAAAGGATACTGGAGACCAAGATAGGAACCTACGGGATAAAGGAAAAGCAGATTTCGCTAATACTTACCAA
>DAICSO010000148.1:0-601 GCA_027368075.1 bacterium | reverse complement strand
ATTCATTGAGATCTATGAACTTTCGTGGCTCTTTTGGAGGTCTATCCGTTCTGATAACGGTCTTTTTTCTGAATGTCATTGGCATCGGTGTTCACCTGCAAATAAATATATTTCGCCTTAATTAATATTTTCCTAATAATTTCGTGCTCTCGGAGTGCACTATTGTATAACTCTTACAAATTTAAGATTCATTGAGTTTATCTTATTTCTACCAAGTCAGCATGAAATTCTTTGGCCTAACTACCAATGGAAAAATATTTTTGTCTGCAGGGATAACCCTTTACCCGGCTTAGCTCAGTTGGTAGAGCGGTGGACTGTAGAGGGACAGCGCTGTGGCGCAACCGCCGCCATCCACAGGTCGCTGGTTCAAATCCGGCAGCCGGGATCCGTAGAATATGATAAGTTCAATTCCAACTTTTTAGATGGGAAGGAGACAAAAAATCTGTAACACCTATTTTGGCAATTAGAAGCTGGAAAGGAGCAGATGCGCACCTCAGTTTGTGGATCTAATAGATCTCACAACTGTGATTTTGTTCGGTTACATAATGTACTTCTGGAAAAATGCCACATGCCGTGCCAATGCTACTTGCCAGCTCCTCAC
>DAICSO010000147.1:0-605 GCA_027368075.1 bacterium | reverse complement strand
CCTGGAATTCAGAACGCGCCAAAACTTACAGGCAGCTCAATGACATACCTGAAACACTTGGGACTGCAGTGAGTGTCGTTTCGATGGTATTTGGGAACATGGGGGATGACTCTGCCACAGGAGTTGCCTTCACACGGGACCCCAACAATGGAGAGAAAAAGATATTTGCGGAATACCTGACCAACGCCCAGGGTGAGGATGTTGTTGCAGGAATCAGGACCCCCCGGGAAATAAAGGATCTCCAGAAGGAAATGCCACATGCCTACAATGAACTGATCAAATCCGCGGATACCCTGGAGAAACACTACAGGGATATGCAGGATATAGAATTTACAATTGAGAAGGGAACATTCTTCCTGCTCCAGACGAGGAACGGAAAGAGGAGTGCA
This sequence comes from bacterium, assembly GCA_027368075.1. Lineage (GTDB taxonomy): Archaea > Thermoplasmatota > Thermoplasmata > Thermoplasmatales > Thermoplasmataceae > B-DKE. Next base: position 216 of record DAICSO010000147.1, on the reverse strand, counting down.
AAGGCAGCTGTCAAAGTTGCAGTAGACCTCGTCAATGAGGGTTTCATTGATAACAAGGAGGCAATTCTGAGAATAACACCGCAGGTCCTTGACACCCTGCTGCATCCGCAGGTCAAGTATAACGGCTCAGAAAGGGTGTTAGGCAAAGGCCTTGCTGCATCCCCTGGAGCAGCATCGGGAACCATAGTATTTTCATCAGAGAGAGCTGTCGAACTC
>DAICSO010000146.1:0-608 GCA_027368075.1 bacterium | reverse complement strand
ATTCCCCTGAACGTGAATGAAATGGGAATAATATTGATAAAATTTGGATATTATAGGGGGAATTCCATGCTTCCAAAAGCATTTTCCCAGTCCTTGAGGAAACGTGAAAGGCCCTCATCTGTCTTGGGATGCGAAGGAAGTTTTGAAAGGACATCGAATGGAAGCGTGATGACATCGGCACCCATGATCATTGCCCTGACCACGTGAAGCGGATTCCTGATTGACGCAACAAGTATCTTAGTCTTAATGTCATAGTTTGTGAATATGGTCTTAATCTGTTCTATAACGGACATTCCATCTTCCCCAATGTCATCAAGCCTTCCAACAAATGGTGAGACAAACTCAGCACCTGCCTTGGCTGCAAACAGTGCCTGTATCCCATTGAATATCAATGTTGAATTGACAGGTATTCTTTTTTCCTTCAGTGCCCTTGTGGCGTTCAATCCATTAAGTGTCATGGGAAGTTTCACAACTGCATTGCTTCCAAGGCTGCTTATTTTAAGTGCCTGAGATAGCATTGTTTCATAGTCTGTTGCTATAACTTCTATGCTGACGGGCCCCGGTGTTTCGTGGAGAATCTCAGTGATTACCTCCCTGAAACCCTTGCC
>DAICSO010000145.1:0-609 GCA_027368075.1 bacterium | reverse complement strand
TGGTAATGACCCTATAATAAGTAGAGTATCCCATGGTGGGACTTCTTCTGACGATTCTGATAATCGTACCGGTGTCGAGCGGTCCATGAATCTCTTCCAGTGCCTTTATTGCGGGATCACTCCTGCTTATTTTTGGTAATAGGTCCTTAGCTATTTCTAACTCCTTTAAAACCTTATCTTCTTCACTCTTTGGAACCACATGGTGTTCCGGTACCAGATCGTGCTGCAGCACATTGAATTTTCCCATTCCTTTTCACCCCATTTACGGGCCCGGGGGGGTTCGAACCCCCGACCACCTGGTTAAAAGCCAGATGCTCTACCTAGCTGAGCTACGGGCCCTTGACATCGATGCCTTCGTGAATATGGATTTTGCTTATAAATATTGGCAAAAGTATGAGTTAAATATTCCTGGAAAAATTATGGTTGCCTCAGTCCCTCGATCGGGCAAGGAAGAATGAAGCAAGTGCGGGTATGAGCAGCCACGCCAGTCCTACCAGTACCACTGATACTGTTGTGATCCCAACGCTTGATGCCAGGTAACCGGGACCAATGCCAAGTGTGGAACCGTACACGCCTGACCTCAAATCTATGACCAGTGACGGGAATGTG
>DAICSO010000144.1:0-614 GCA_027368075.1 bacterium | reverse complement strand
AAGGCAAGGTACAACATGGCTGCATTCTCAGTGGATGAGAGGAAGAGGCCAGGACCAGACAGGAGATCTGTTGAAATATCAAAGGTAATTTCTGAGGCATTGACCGCAGCTGTTATGGTTGAGCTATTCCCCAGGACACAGATTGATGTATTTATTGAAGTCGCACAGGCTGATGCAGGAACCAGGATTGCAAGTCTTACTGCTGCTTCAGTGGCACTGGCAAACGCCGGAATACCCATGAGGGATTTCGTCGTGGGTTGCACAGTGGGGAAGGTGGAAGGTAAAGTGGTGCTGGATCTTTCAAAGGAAGAGGATAATTTCGGACAGGCAGACCTACCGGTTGCTGTTTTGGCAAAAACAGGCGAAGTGGTACTGATCCAGATGGATGGAGATCTCTCCAAGGAAGAATTCAATGAGGGAATGTCAATGATCATGACTGCCACAGCCAGAATTCACGAGATACAGAGGACTGCACTCTCAGAGAAATACAAGGAAATGGATATGGGAGGTGCTGAATAATGCCGAAAGATGCAACAGGAATACTGTCAGAAATTAAGAGGACATACCTGATTGAGAAATTGAAGTCAGGATTAAGGGAAGATGGAAGAAAACTT
>DAICSO010000143.1:0-616 GCA_027368075.1 bacterium | reverse complement strand
CCTTAGTAAACTACGCGCTGGATTTTCTATCAGAAAGGGGATTTGAACTTGTGGAACCACCCTTTATGCTTAACTACAAGGCAATGGAGGGGGCAACTGACGTTGAAACCTTCAAAGACACCTTGTACAAGATTGAGGGGGAGGACCTCTACCTCATATCAACAGCGGAACATCCACTTGCAGCTTTTTTCCAGGATGAGATACTTGAAGAAAGTAACCTGCCTGTGAGATTGGCCGGGATATCTCCATGTTTCAGGAAAGAAGCGGGCTCCCATGGGAAAGACACAAAGGGCATATTCAGGGTGCACCAGTTCACAAAAATTGAACAGTTTATTTACTGCAGGCCAGAGGATTCCTGGGATTTTTTTGATGAATTGGTAAAGAACTCTGAGGATATGTTCAGGAGCTTGGAATTACCTTACAGGGTGGTAAACATCTGCTCAGGAGACCTGGGGAATCTTGCTTCCAGGAAATTTGACATAGAGGCATGGTTCCCATCGCAGGGAAAATTCAGAGAAGTGGTTTCAGCTTCCAACGACACCGATTACCAGTCAAGATCCCTGAACATAAGATACAGGGCGAAAGGAGGAAACAGGTTTGTTCACACCCTAAACAG
>DAICSO010000142.1:0-618 GCA_027368075.1 bacterium | reverse complement strand
AACCGGACTTTAAATCACGTCGTGTTTGTTAAGTGATTTCAGTAACTACATTGATTGAAGTTAGTTTCTTCAAATCCTTATGGGCAAATTCTAAAATTCTTTGGTGCAAACATATAACAAATCATCCAGGTATTCGTGACTATGGCACGGTTGTTTCCCTATGGTCTCTTTTTTTCTGTATTTCTCAGCAATTTCTTGTGCTTCGGCTGAAAAGCCATAATGTAAATTGCTTCAAGGAGTTAATATCTTGTTTGATTAATAATTAAAATGCGGAGGGCCGGATTCGAACCGGCGAACCCCTACGGAAACAGATCTTGAGTCTGTCGCCTTTGACCTGGCTCGGCAACCTCCGCTTTCGTTCAGGAATTGCAGTATACTTATGATATTTTCCTTTGCACTAATGCTAAATAATGGGGCTCCCTATTCATATATTGCAAATCAAGGTAGCAATAGAATGTGAAGGGCAGGAAGGCAGGGACCTTCTGAATGCCTTAAAGGCAGACGATGCAAATAATTGGATTACAGAAGTAAAGGACGACAAAATTGAGGTCACCGTAAGTACTGATAAAATCACTTCTCTCTACAATTTAGTTGATGATCTTTTAAGGTCTTATGAAG
>DAICSO010000141.1:0-618 GCA_027368075.1 bacterium | reverse complement strand
GGAGAGCATACATGACGCCGAAAAGGACTATTGAAAAGGCAACAGGAATAATGAACCTTGATAATAAATAGTCTTTATTATGGAAGTTGGGCATTTCAACTAGCTTTTCATCATCACCTGCATCAATAGGTACCGATCCCGGATTAACGATAACAGAAAGCACAATTAGGAGGAAGGCCGATAGGATAAGTATCCACGTAAGTAAAAGAGAGATTAAATAATTGTATCCAAAGGCAAAAAAGACCAGGAAAGCAAGATTCAGAAGGAGAAAACCAATGGAAAACAGTATGACTCTGGAGATAACGGTCATGCCACTATTCAAAAATTCCTTCCAGATTCCCAGGATCTTCATAACATTCTTCCTTTTTTCAGTGATCTGCGTCTCGAAACGGTATTGCCTTCAATCTTTTCTTAAGATTTTAGGCTTTTGGCTTGAATTTTGATATCTCTGCCTTTTGCGCCAGCAGTTAAGGGACGTTAAATGTCCTGGCAGTGCCCCTGTAGTCAAGCTTGTAGAGCGTAATGTTACCCGGGTAATTCAGCAGCGTTACCACCTTAGCATATACGCCGTAAATTGAATGGTTGTCAATCGCTTGAATTACAGAAATTGGCAAGTCC
>DAICSO010000140.1:0-618 GCA_027368075.1 bacterium | reverse complement strand
GTTTCAAGGTGCTGCATTACCAGGGGCCTGGTAGGTGAAAGCATAATCACTTTTTTCTTCTCTTTCATGTAGGTATAGGCCAGCATGGCTGATACCAGTGTTTTTCCCAGGCCAGTGGGAAGGACCAGCAGAAGGTTTGATGAGAGAGCTTTCCTGTATGCCTCAATCTGGTACGGCCTTGGTTCCATTCCAGAAAACACTGGATAGTCATTCTCCATGTGAGATCATATCCAGATTGAATAATAGGATTTTCCTTTGAATATGAGAAAGAAAAAATAAGGGTTTCACATCATCTCTGAAAGGGCCGGTAGATCAGCGGTAGATCGCCTGCTTCGCAAGTAGGAGGCCTCGGGTTCAAATCCCGACCGGTCCATTCTATCAATTTATCTGAATAAAAAGACATTAGTATGGGCCAGTCCTTGAACATCGTGCTCAAGCATCAGTCTACATAAATGGGACTCTCACTTAGGATGGATTCTTTGAACCTTCGATTATAATGCACTGGAAGCGTTTATTTTGTAAATTGACGTTTGATGATTTCGTCTCGCATCCATTTCTGTATAACAATGAGATCCTTCATTATGCCCATGCTCACACTTTTCACACCATCGAGACCGT
>DAICSO010000013.1:0-26809 GCA_027368075.1 bacterium | reverse complement strand
CATCTATCTGAAAAATGGAACTTCCATATTCCAGTGGAGTGAACATGTTTTCCTCGTCTACTACAGCTACAATTTTCATATGAAAATAAGGCAATTCCTCCATTTAATATGAATGTCAGGCATAACACTACAGAAAAATAATGAGTGAGATGTTGAAATCAGTAATAATCGGACAGTTCAACAGAGAATTTGGGTATGCTGATTCCCGACCCAGCTTCCACGTGACCGATTTCCTTGATTGATACCCTGCTCTTCAGGGTGTTTATGAAATCAAGCCTGCTTTCAGGGTCTATGACAACGACGAATCCTGTTCCCATGTTAAAAGTTTCGTACATCTGATCATACTTTAGATCACCAAGGCTCATCAGCTGATTGAATACGTTTGGAGGGTCAACAGGGTCCTCAATGACGTAGTGCATATCCTTCATCCTTGGAAGGTTTTTGAACCCCCCTCCGGTGATGTTCGCCATACCGTGTATATTGACGATGTTGAGGATGTCAAGGATCTCCCTCACGTACATTCTCGTTGGTTCAAGCAGGACATCCACAGTTTTTTTGGTGTCGCCAGGAAATATGTCGTTCAGGCCGATATTGTTTTCAGCTAGTATGTGCCTGACCGTGGTAAAGCCGTTTGAATGTAGCCCGCTGCTTTGAAGAGAGAATATGAGGTCCCCTGGCCGGATGTTCTCCCCGTTTACTATCTGGCTTTTCTGCACTATGCCGAACACGGTGCCTGAAATGTCTGTACCTCTGATCAGGTCCGGTATAATTGCTGTCTCACCGCCGACAATTGTGATGTTTGATATCTGGGCGCCCACATTGAACCCTGTGCCCAGCTGCCTTGCCATTTCCGCGCTGGATTCCCTGAGAGCTATATAATCAACCATGGCTATTGGTTCCGCACCCACAGTTATCGCGTCATTTACGTTCATTGCGATGCAATCAATACCCATGGTGTCCCACCTATTTGCCTCCTCTGCTATCATTACCTTCGTCCCGACGCCGTCGTTGTTAATTGAAACTGCAAAATTCCCCAGATCTATCAGGGAAGTAAAACCTCCGAAACTGCCGATCGTCTTGAAGTCCTCCCTCTTGAACTTCAACTGCCTGATGAATGAGTTTACGAATTCTCCCTGTGCTTTTCTATTGATAATTCCGTTGTTGACTATGGGCATAACACGCATATCGCATCATTAGTTAAATCTTTATCACTCACCGGATTTCCGCTGAAATAAGTTCAGGTAGCGGGAAACCTACAGATAATTTAAATATATTCATAGGAATATCGAGACGGTGATAATTTGGTAAAAGTTGAAACGCTGGATTACAAGCCCAAGCCCATAGAAGAGAATTTTATGGATGACACTGAAAACTACCCAGTCACTGGCAAACACCATGATCATGAGGTCCGCGGAGAGGGAAAGAAGCGAACAGACGCCGAAGGAAAGTCTATGCCCATAAGCCTTGGTATCCATGGAACAAAAGTGGCAGTGGACTGGGATGCGTGCGTTGCTGACGGAGCCTGCATGGATGTCTGCCCAGTTAGCCTTTATGAGTGGGAACTCAACCCTGGCCAGATGGGAACTGGAAATGACAAGGATATATCCAAGGACAAGGCACTGTATGCAAAGTACAGAACGGACAAATGTGATCCTGTAAGGGAAAACGAGTGCATATTCTGTATGGCTTGCGAGAGTGTGTGCCCAACGAGAGCCATCAAGATCACGCCATAAACCAAATATTTTTACTTTTTGAATGGACAAATTGTAATTGACCCCGATACATAATGGTTTTTTGGAAAAGAATTAAGAGACTGGGCAATATCTATAGTGCAAGTATAGCCCCGTGGTGTAGAGGCCAAGCATATCGGACTTTGGATCCGACGACGGCAGTTCAAATCTGCCCGGGGCTGTGGTGATAAGATGATAAGAATCGTTGGCAGGAAGAGGGAGACATTTCCAATCAAGGGACCGGCAACCATCGGTGCAGTGGTGAAAGAACTCAAGTTGCATGAAAGCTCCTACATCACGTTAAAGAACGGAATACCTGTCACGTCCGATGAACCTGTCTCCGTGAATGACGAAATTGTATTCATGGAGGTATTTTCCGGAGGATAATCAGGTTATCCTCTTTGAATAGAACTTATCCATGACGTCAAACCTTGTGCTTCCGCCAATGGGATTGTCTATGGTAATCCTGTCCTTGAGCAGTGCCAGGTTTTTTCCTATGGAAAGATCCTGAATATGTTCCTTAAAGAACTGTTCTATCGTTTCTGGTTCCGTTCTTACATCGGCATATATCCGTTCCCCGATAATGTATGGCCCCCTTACTGCTATCTCCTTATATTTCCTGACAAAATCGATGACATTGTCAGAATCCGCAGGAGGGCCTTCCCGCGTTCTGATCGCAGGACTGTTTGAACCCCTGCACTCGATCAATATCTGCACTTCACCCTCGAGGCTTATTTCCGAGGAGAGAGGCATGAAGCCGCCGGAATACAGGAGATCAACAAGTGAATTCCTGAACTTGACCGCCTGCGGGTATACAATGTCGTCAACGACCGGGGGCTTGGGCATGCGAAATATCCTGATTGCAGTTCCGCGGTCGGCATATACCGGTTCCCGTTTCGGAGGATACGGGTTAAGGTATTCCTCATCGTGCGTAGAGACAAAAAGCTTCGACGCCACCTTCATTGTGGAAAGGCTCTCTACACTTACGGCGGCTGCGGCGTTCCGCTCATCGTCTACCGGGTCTATTATCAGAACTGGTGACTCTGGTAGGTTTGTTCTCCCTGTGTTACCTATTACGAGCTTGCCTGAGAGGCGTGAAAACATCTGGATCACGTTCTCAAAATTTTCAAATTTCCATATCAGCAGTTCACAGATGTAACCGGAAAACCCAGATACCCTTACCTCGGATCCGTAAATCTGGAAGTGCTTCATGAACAGCTTGAGGAGTATCACCTGGTCCCTCATTTCAGCTGTCAGGTTTTTCAGGACAAAATCTGTATGCAGGGGTGTTCGATCCACTGAACTGACCTTTCTTTCCCCCGGATTTATCCGGTAGCTTGGGACTATATCCAGTTTATATCCGTTAAGCCGCCCGGTAACGTAAGGATGCTCAGCGTATTTTTCAGTTCCGTCCCTGATCACAGCCCGGCCTATCTTTACCCCGAGATCTTCCATTTCCCTCTTTTCATATTTCTTTGAAAATGTCACGAAAATGTCGATGTCGCCGGATTTAATGTTCGTGCCCTTTGCTACGGAACCCACGAGTACCGGATCCGCATCTATCGAGTTTTCTAAACAGTATTTCTTAATCCTGGCAGTAACATCGGAAACAAGTGAAGTGATTTTACCCTGCTCAACACTGTCAGGCTTGTACTTCTGGATCAGCTTTCCGTAATCTATCATTGGCCGGTCAGATCTATGATGGCCTGTGCTGGTTGGCCGTTGGCTTTCTTGAGGGCTTCAATAGCTTTTTCCCTGCTCACCCCAGTCTGATCGATAACAAGCCTGAGGTCATCCTCATTGTATAGCGGAACTTCTATTTCTTTCTCAGCAGCCGATTTAGGAACTTCCTTAAGATTGCCGACAATCTGAAACGTTTTCTCGCCCCTTGCCTCTATCATCATCACCTGTGCATTTGATATCACATAATCTTTTGTGGTTCCCTTAAGTATGACAGTTTTCACGTCAGGCATCTCATCGGATTTGATGCCCATCTGTGCCATCATTCTCTTCATTTCCCTGGAATTCATCTTGCCCGGAATCATGATAAAAACCTATGGCATATGAGGATAAATAAATTTCACACAGCTTTTTTAGCGATTTTGTACTAAAAGGGGAAATTAAATAAACCTCAGGAATATAGAGGTTGAAGCCTTGATAGCTCAGTAGGGAGAGCGCCAGACTGAAGATCTGGAGGTCGCTGGTTCAATCCCGGCTCAAGGCATATTTTTAAAAGTCCTGCGCCTCACTGCTTTTAGCAACTTGTTAATAGTTATCATACCATGATGTTATTCAAAAATTGTCTGCATTATCTTTTTCTCGGCTTTTCTCAAGTGATACAGTAATGTGGGCTTTGAGAGTTTATAATCGTTCTTCATCAGATTCAGGTCATAGACCCTTGGCCATTCATAGAAACCCATCTTGAAAGCTGCCTTAACCAGTTTGCGTTCTGTATCGGTCAGATCGATCGAGTTCAGTATTCCCCATTTTCTTGGAATGCCCGTAATAAAATCGTTTCCAATAGTTTTTTCATAATCAAAAGTCTCGATTTTATTCGTTCGCTCAATTGACTCCTGTAGAACGTCTGAAGCCTTATTGAAGAGGGAAGCATAGTTGAAGAACTCCTGGCCGTTCCTGGCTATTATAGGGAATACGGGAATACAATTGCTGTCAATCATAGCTCCCATCACCCCATGTCCCTTCTTTACCCCCTGGATCATCAGCATGTCTTTTTCGTGGGATATCCTGAACGACACGAAATCCTTAGAAAGAATACTTTCCATATCTCCAGTGTGGCTGTCGTTCGCAATCGCAAAGACGTAATTCAGCTTATTTTTAAGTGGATAAACGTACAATGATATTACTGTTCCCCTATTGGTATCCGCAGCCTTAGTAAGACTGCATACACTCTTTATGGAGAAATTTCCAGTAATCATGTGCCGTTACACATACCCTTGGACGCTTATTAATTCTTCCAAATTTCCTGCGGTGTCAGATGCAGCTACTTTTTCTCAGTCCTGTTATCTCTTCTGGGCTGAATCCCAGTGAGCCGAGTATTTCATCATTTCCTTCGCCAAGTGAGGGTGGATCTCCGGTAGCTAGAGACCTATCTGGGATAGTTGGAACTTTCAGGTTGAGTCCTGCATATTTTTCATTGACCAGTTTGGGGTGGGCCTGTTTGTCATTAAGCAAGTCCCACGGCCTGTTAAGAAATGAATAGGGGATGTTCATTGCATCCAGCATGGAGGCGAGGGTTTCAGTGGGCATATCTCTGGTTCTTGAGGAGATAATTTTTTTCAGGGTTTCCCTGTGCTCAAAGCGTGTCTCGTTTTTCTCGTACATCTTCTCGTCGCATATTCCGAGCTTCAATCTTGAACAGAATTCCTTCCACTGTGTATCAGTTGCAACAGCGATAAATACCTCCCTTCCCTCGGCTGTCGGAAAGAAATCGTAAATGGCCCACGCAAACCCTTCTTCGTTTATTGGCTTGAGTTCCTTTCCGTTAATCTGGTACGAGGAAATGTGTTGGCCCATGAAAAACAAAGCAGTCTCGAATAAGCCTATGTCAATAAACCGTCCATTTCCAGTCTTTTCCCTGTCAATTATTGCCTGAAGTGACTGTATAACTCCGAACATTGCAGCCCCCATGTCGACCATCGATCCGCCAACCCTCATTGGTCTGCCACTTAAGCCTGTCATATAGGCAATACCGCTATGAATTTCTATTGGAAAGTCAAGCGATTTCCTTCGTTCAAGAGGTCCGCTGCCATAACCCTTGATAGAAAGATATATCAGCCTTCTGTTTACCCTGGAGAGATTCTCGTAGGAAAGCCCCAATCTCTTCATCGCTCCGAATCCCAGGTTGTCTATTATGATGTCTGCAGTTCTTGACAGCCTCATGAAAACCTCCTTGCCGCCTTCGGTGCCCAGATCCACTGTTAGGCTGCGTTTTCCCCTGTTGTAGAAAGGGAAAGCACCAGAACTGGAATGAGTGAGCCTCCTTGCAATGTCTCCATCGCCTGGCTTCTCTATCTTGATCACATCGTATCCTAGATCCGCGAATATAAGTCCTGCAGATGGTCCGGCTACAATATGGCCGATCTCAATTACCCTAACCAGAAATTTCACCTGCCATTTTTATGATTTCGCTGCTTTTTATGCATTTCCCCCGTTGTGCAGAGGAATCCTTCACCAGCTGGAGCAGCTTCCGGACAGCCACCTCATCGAGATGAATGTTTTTGGCGTTGAGAACCTTTGTGATCATCGACTTCCCCGCGTAAACATTGAAACTCATTTCCCCACCTGTAAAGACATCTGAGTAAGATACATGCGTTCCGGCTGTATTAGTCGCAGTATTTTCCCCAAACAAAGGGAAATTCTTTATAAAAAAGGATTCGCCAGCCTTATCAAGGATGAGATCCAACATAACGCTGTAAACGGTCTTTAGAGACAGTAGGTTAACTCCAGAATTTATTCCATCAGAGTTCAGGATACTTATAAGTGACGCCGTATCTGTTATTCCGTTTCTTTCTCCGATTCCATATACAGTAGTATCAATGTGATCCGCACCTCCCTCAAGCGCAGCATAGGAATTCGCAATAGCACCTCCCATGTCATTGTGACAATGAGCCTCTATTTCAGCGTTAAGTGTGGATTTTGCCTCCGAGAATAGATCCCTCATTCTCCTTGGTGAACCTATGCCTGTTGTATCTGGAAGCTGTATAATGTCCGCACCAGCTTCAGAAACCATTCTGGCTATCTTGATAACGTCTCTTATATTGTTCTTCATCACGTCCACGACGGCAACTTCTACGATTTTTCCTTTCTTGGAGGCATACCTGACAGATTCAAGAACTTCATCCATGTTTTCCATTCTGAATGGGAGGTGAAGAGAGATGTTTGCTCCGGTTTCAGCTATACTGTCAACATCAGTCCTTACGGCCCGTCCGAGCGCGAAAGTCTCTGGAAATATGTGTTCAGATACGATCTTCTCTGTGACCTGAACTTCTGAGATGTGGGCGGGAGGGTATGCAACCAGTGCCCTCTTTATTCCGCAACTACTGATGATCCTGGCAATCTGCACCTTTTCCTGAATAGTAAAGGCAATGCCCGGAGCTTGCATGCCCTCACGAAGAGTATCATCCGTTATCATGATGCGCCATCCTCGACAAATACTTTAAATTGTGATCTAACCGGTTAGAAACAGTGCGGTGTGCTGTAACGTACACTTGGTATAGAAGAACGTGATAACCTCTCACTAAAATGTCCGGTCACACCAGGAAGAGATATGATGTCCTTGTGGTAGGAGGCGGAAACGCCGGCTTATGTGCTACCTTATCGGCACTTGAACACTTTGCTAGTGTTCTCATGATCGAGTCTGCCCCGAAGAACGCCAGAGGAGGCAACACAAAGTATACCAGGGATATCAGATATGCGCATGATCTGGATGATTACACGACAGGATCGTACTCGGAAGAGGAGTTCACTGACGATGTGTTCAGGGTAACGCATAATAATACTAATATAGGCCTGCTGAGGAAAGTGGTATCTGAGTCAAGGACCATACCCAAATGGCTGGAAGCGCATGATATTATCATTCACGAAGCCCTGAAAGGCACACTCCACCTTGGAAGAACCAACCTGTTCATGCTTGGCGGCGGAAAGGCTATGGTCAACAGCTACTATGATGCCGCGGAAAGAGAAGGCGTAGAGGTATGCTACGAAACCAGATGCACAAATCTCACCATAACTGGAAATAGGGTGTCTGGCGCAGAAATCACGGGACCGGATGGCAAAGATAACATTGAAGTGGGATCGGTTGTGGTGGCCTCAGGCGGGTTTGAGGCAAATCTTGACTGGTTGGGAGAATACTGGGGGAATGCTACCAGAAATTTCATTGTGAGAGGATCCCGGTATAACACAGGAGAAATGCTCAAGATACTCCTTGGTCTTAAAGCCAGAACTGTTGGCAACCTGCGCCAGTTCCACAGTGTAGCTGTGGATGCCAGGTCCCCCAAATACGACGGGGGCATAGTTACGCGGATAGATTCTATCCCCTTCGGAATAACCGTGAATAAGGAGGGGGAGAGATTCTATGATGAGGGTGAGGACCTGTGGCCCAAGAGATATGCCATATGGGGAAAGTTAATAGCGGAGCAGCCAGATCAGAAGGCGTATTCCATAATTGACTCCAGGGCGAAAGAGCTTTTCCTCCCAACAGTGTTTGAGCCTGAGACTGCCGAAAGCGTCCCTGGTCTTGCGGCAAAACTCGGCATTGATCCGGATGCCCTTTCGAAAACCGTGGATGAATACAACCGGTCAACTTCAGAAAACTGCGTTTTCAACCCTGGTTTGCTGGATGACTGCGGAACTTCTGGCCTCAGATTGCCGAAAAGTCACTGGGCCAGGCCAATTGATACCTCACCGTATTACGGGTATCCTTTCAGGCCCGGTATCACCTTCACGTATTTCGGTGCTGAAGTAAATGAAAGGGCCCAGGTACTTTCAGCAGATGGTTCACCGTTTTCTAATCTGTTTGCAGCGGGAGAGATCATGTCTGGCAATATCCTGTCAGAGGGTTATCTTGCAGGATTCGGACTGACTATCGGTACTGTTTTTGGGATAACTGCTGGAAGGGAGGCTGCTGAAATTGCAGAAAAGTGATCCTGCTTCTGCAGTTAAGTATGACGTCCTGATTAAGGAGGCGGCCAGGCAGATGACGGTATGCAATGCGTGCAGGTACTGTGAGGGATTCTGCCCGGTATGGGATGTGATAGAATACAGGAGGGAATTTGCGAAAGGAGACATAGAGTACATGGCTAACCTGTGCCATGATTGCGGGCAGTGTTTTGATTCATGTCCGTTCACTTCTCCAAATGAATTTTCCATCGATATCCCGTCAATACTCAGTGAGGTCAGGACACATACATATGAGGAATACGCTTCGCCCTCAGTAGCTACTCCCCTTTTTGACAGGCGCGTGAGATTTTCTCTTTTATTGTTGGGTCTCTCCTTCTTTGGTTTATTAACTGCGTACTTTCTGATGGGTAATCCGGCCCGAATCCTTGACTTGTATACCGGAAAGGGCTCCTTCTACGAGATATTCCCGAACATTTTCCTCGACTCTGCAGGCACGTTGCTTGCTGTGTTCGTTATCGCCACCTGGCTAATGAGTGGTCTCAGGTTCATGAGTGCTTCAAAGAATAGGGATAGGATAGGATCTGGCGACCTTGTCTCCGCAATGCTTGAATCCCTTGGCGAAAAATGGTTCAAGGGAGGCGGAGCTGGTTGTAACTATCCCGAACGTGAAGAACACGGTTCATACAGGAAGTTTGCTACGCATGCCCTTGTCATGTACGGCTTCCTGCTGGACCTTCTTGCAACTGCATCCGCCTTTATGGAGCAGGATTTCCTTGGGATATATCCACCATACCCCATCCTAAGCGTTCCAGTAATTTCGGGACTTGCCGGAGGGTCAATGATCATTGCAGGAGTCACGCTCTTCTTTTACTACGATTCCAGAGGAGGGAATCCTAGAGGAAAGAAGATGGAGAGTATGGACAGGATATTTCTCATCACCCTCTTCATGACGGCAGCTACCGGGATTATACTCTTCTCAGTGCGATCTACAACGCTGATGGGAGCGCTTCTGCTGATTCATCTGTCCTTTGTTGGTCTGCTGTTCATATCTGCCCCCTATGGGAAGTTCATTCACCTTGTATACAGATACCTATCCATCGCAAGGTATCACCAGGAGAAAAGTTTGAACGAAGATACCCGCAGTTAGCGCGTACAAAAATCCTTTAAAGAGTATTCATTAATCACACATTGTGCTGAGGTTTTGGTTATGAGAGGCCTGACAATGGCAGAAAAGATATTTACGAAGGTCTCAGGAAAGACGGCAAGGGCGGGAGATTTCCTCTGGACCGCTCCCGATCTTATATACCTCCACGATGTTCTTGGTCCTCTGGCACTTGATTCGTTGTCAAAGATGGGTGTTTCTAAGCCAGCGTTTAGAGGAAAAATTGTCTTTATCTTTGACCACATATTTCCTCCAAAGGACTCTGCCAGTGCCAACAACATTCTCAAAATGAAGAATTTCGCATCTGGTCTGGATGTGGAAATGATCAGAGAAGGGGAGGGGATAGAGCACACTCTGCTCATAGAGAGCGGACGTATAGTCCCGGGAATGTTTGCAGTTGGTAGTGATTCTCACACCGTCACCGCTGGAGGAGTGGGTGCCATGGGTATTGGAATGGGATCAACAGATATGGCTGCCCTTATGGCAATGGGCATCAACTGGTTCAGGGTGCCGGAGACGATGAGGATAAATCTTGACGGTGAATTCCGGAAATTTGTTTCTGGCAAGGATATCATACTGGAAGTCCTGCGTGTGAGTGGCCCGGATGGCGCGAACTACAAGTCCATGGAATTTTCCGGATCAGCCATGGAACACATTGATGTTGACAAGAGGCTTGCAATTGCCAACATGACTGTCGAAGGAGGTGCGAAGTGCGGAATAATAGTACCGGATGGAGTCGTGGAAAGGTTCTACAGATCTATAGGCATAGAACCTGAAATCGTGGTTCCGGACAATGATGCAGTATATGAAAGTGAGTTAAACATTGACCTGACCGAGTTAACGCCAAGGATTGCTGCACCCTATTCACCAGCAAATGTGCATGATATCTCTGAATTCGTGGGGACAAAGGTTGACCAGGCGTGTCTTGGGAACTGTGCAAACGGGACAATAGGGGACCTCAGGGAAGCAGCCAAGATATTGAAAGGCCATCAGGTTGCAGAGAGGACAAAACTGATCATTGTTCCCGCGACAAGGAAGATTTACCAGCAGGCCATGTCTGAGGGACTGTTGAAGATATTCTCCGATTCGGGCGCCATTATCGCGCCATCCACCTGCGGTGCCTGCGCAGGATTGCACATGGGAGTGCTTGGAAAGGGCGAAACCGCAATAACTAACACGAACAGAAATTTTAGGGGCAGAATGGGTGACCCTGATAGTCGGGTGTTCCTGGGAAATTCATATATCGTTGCATCTGCCGCCCTGGAAGGCAGAATCGTAAATCCGGAGGAGGCCATATGAGTGGCCGGATCTTCCTGTTTGGTGACAACATTGACACAGATATCATCGCTCCCGGTGGATACTTGCACCTTCCCATGGATGTGCTTAAGATGCATTGCATGGAGGCATTGGACACGGATTTCGCTAATAAAGTGAAACCTGGAGACATACTTGTTGCGGGAGCCAATTTCGGAACTGGCTCATCGAGAGAACAGGCTCCTCAGGCACTGAAAGAACTGGGCATCGATCTCATCTTAGCAATTTCCTTCGCAAGAATATTCTTCAGGAACGCGGTCAACGTAGGCATGAACATAGGGGTTATCAGTGAAGTTGATTACTCCGCTATGCAGGATGGAGAAGCTGCTGAATTTCATGACAACCCCTGCACTTTGTCCCTTAAGTCCACGGGTAAGGTTGTAAATTATGAATCGCCGAATGGACCTCTTAAAGAAATCATATCTGCCGGAGGATTGATAAACTACGTTAGAAAAAAAACTGAATCGCCAACAAACGCATCAGACAGCATGAATTGCAGAAACAGAAAATGAAATTATTCAAAAAAATAAAAAATAGATGGTGTTTGTAGGATCAGACGGCTATTTCTTCTACAAACTTCTGAGTGGATTTTGGGCCCATTAAGACCAATACTGCCACCACGACTGCAACTAGAACCCACACAAATGCGAATATCCCAGGACCATTGTGAATCCCGATGTACGCAGCTATGAAGAGCACAAGTATTGTTGTAGAAATCCTGCTTATGGAATAGACGAAGCCTGCAGCCGTTGTCCTGACCCTTGTTGGAAATATCTCCGCGTTATACTGGTGCAGGAAGTTGGAGAAGTTCCAGAGCATGAAAGCTGTGATGAAACCGAATATGACAACCTCGTCGATCCCGTGTATTACCGAGAACAGTGTTCCGAATACACCTCCAAGTATTGCGAATAGTATGATGCCCCATTTCCTCTCGATCTTGTCTATTATGAAAACATTGAATATGCTGCCGACAAGGAATCCTGAGAATATCACTGCTCCAGCTCCAAGTGGATCGCTTGCTGGATAGGCCACAATAACAAGCGATGGGGCAAATGAAACAAATCCATAAAAGATTCCGGACTGGAAGAACATGAAAATAGCCATCATTATGGTAGTTTTCCTGATGTCCTTGGCAAATATATCCTTGTAAGCAGAGACCTTCACTGGCGCCTCGATCTTGTCTGTTACTGGCGGAAGTTCCTTTAATCCGGTTTCTCTCTTGACCTCTGCTTCGATGTCATTCATCATTTTCTTTGCCTGATCCATCTTTCCGTGTGTAGCGAGCCATCTTGGAGACTCCTTTAACCTGAACCGGATTAGCCAGACCATTATTCCAGCAGCGCCCATGAACCACAGGGGAATCCTGAACGAGTAGTAACCTACTTCCTTTCCTGTAAGCCCCCCCAGTGGTCCAAAACCCTTCGTGATTGAAGTAATCCAGATAATCAGTGGCGCAGCTGTTACGGCTATTGTGTAAATCAGTGCCAACCATGCACCCCTTTTCTTCCTGACAAAGATTTCAGTTCCATAGCTGTCAACCAGCGGAAATTCTCCACCAACTCCAATACCGCCGATCAGGACAAATACTCCAATCATCTGCCACGAATTCATAAAGCCAGCTATGATCATGCCAGTACCAAATACTAGCTGGTTGACCAGAAATACTGCCCGTCTACCTCTCGTATCCGCCAGCCTGCCAAAAAAGATAGAGCCTATAAACTCCCCGGCAAAGAAGAATGCCGGAATGCCGAAGGCCGACAGGTTTCCCGTTATACCATAGTACGCTGCTACCAGTGCCAGAATTGCGCCATTTCCAAGGAGCATGAGGCTTTCTGCCCACTCTCCGCTGGCCAGCATTAGGGCGAACTTTGTGTGAAACCTGCTATAGGGTAGCCTTTCAAGCCTCCCTGCAATGTTTTCGTCATCTCTAGTGCTATCCACCATAAACAATTACACGCTGTCGATATATTTGAATGGAGGTTCTAACCAGTTAGAAATTTCCGGTATACCGAACGGATGACTGATTTTGCAAGGGGTTCGTGAATCGAAGAACATTTGTCAAAGTTGTCATGTAAGAGTTGCTTTGGGAATGAATAATTCTAGATTTTACGTTCTGCTCCGGTTCTCATGTTAGATTGAACTCGAGGAGTGTGCAGGCAAGCAGCGCTGTCCTTTTGGGTACCGATGATGCTATAACGAATTCAGAGTCAGAATGAGCGCCGGATCCAACTGCCCCCATACCGTCAAGTACCGGTACCCCGTATTGTGCAATTATGTTCCCGTCACTGCCTCCTCCCACAGATATGTCCTCGATCGTGATATCGAGGCCAGCACCAATCTTTTTTACCTCTTCGAGCACGGCTAGAGTACGTTCGTTCTTGACCATTGGCAAGCGATTGATTCCTCCAGTTATTGTTATTTTTGCTTCATGATTCTGTGGTTTCATTGAGTGTATGCTCTCATCTATTCTCTTTGCCTCATCGGGACCGGTTATCCTAACATCCACGGATATGGTTGCTCTATCCGGAACAACATTTGTCGCAGTTCCGCCTGAAATCGTGCCCACGTTGATCGTGGTTCCTCTGGAAAGGTCCTGTAATTCTGATAGTTTTTCGACGATGTGTAAGATTTCCAATATGGCGCTTATACCATCTTCCGGATGTAATCCAGCATGGGCCGCCTTACCCAGTACCGTGATTTCATATGTGCCCACACCTTTCCTGCCGGTCTTCAGTTTTCCATTTTCACTTGGCTCGAGTACAATCCCGAGGGTGGCATTTTTTCCAGCTTCCTCGATCAGTTTCCTAGATTGAAGACTCCCCGTTTCTTCATCGGGCGTAATCAAGAATAAGATCCGTTGATTTGCATGAACATGTTCGAGGAGGAATTTGATTGCCCATACCCCTTGAACCAGACCGGCCTTCATGTCAAAAACACCGGGTCCTTCGATCCTGTCACCTGAAACCCTGAATGGTCTTCTTTTCAAAGTCCCCTCTGGAAAAACTG
The DNA here is from genome assembly GCA_027368075.1 of bacterium. GTDB lineage: Archaea > Thermoplasmatota > Thermoplasmata > Thermoplasmatales > Thermoplasmataceae > B-DKE. The sequence goes on along the minus strand of DAICSO010000013.1, from coordinate 12,958 downwards.
TATCGTAGTGACATAGAACCAGGATTGCCCTACCTGTGTTTGGGCCAACGGAACAACTGATCGCTTCTGTTCCATCATTCAGTTTTATGATCTCGGGTTTTAGCCCGGTTCTTTTTCTAATAATTTCATAAATTATCTTTGCACAAGCGTTGAGCTGTTCCACTTTCCCTGACGTGCTCTCGCATTCCACAAGTTCTTTTAGATCTAGAATCATCAGAGGCAGGTTTTTGGTGAAATATTTCACTGTGCTGGGCCCGATTTCACCATTCACATACAACACCTTTTTCGACCGTGTACTCCTCCATGACGTCTTCATCGGGAATATATCCGGCGCCGATTTCGCGAGAAGGCACGATTCTTCCCTCCTTCATTGTAAATGGATTTTTGACTATATCCCTAGCAAAATACCTTGAATTCGGGGAGGTATCCCCGGGGTAGTCAATCATCGCGGATGATGCAAGGCTGACATTGTACGCCCTTCCTATCCCTGTCTCGAGCATTCCCCCCACCCACGTGTGTGCACCGTGTTCCCTGGCTATCCTGGCAATGCTGAGTGAACAGCCCAGCCCGCCAACCCTCCCGGGCTTGATGTTTATCACCGAGCATGCACCAATTTCGAGAGCCTTTCTCGCCCTGTCCGGTGACGTTATGGACTCGTCGAGGCATATTGGCGTGGCTATCTCCTTTGCCAGCCTGCTATGATAAATCAGGTCATCGTGGTCAAATGGCTGTTCTATATATTCCAGGTTGAACCTGTCGATCTTTTTCAGGATATCCAGGTCCTTCATGGAATAGTCCGAATTTGCATCGGCCGTGAGGACTATGTCAGGGAACGCGTCTCTTACGGCGGAAAGTATCTCGACTTCCCTCCCTCTCTTTATCTTCACCTTTATCCTGCGGTATCCCATGTTCACGGAATTACCGACCTTGGCTATAAGACCCTCAGTGCTCTCCATCCCAAGAGATACGCCAACCTCAGCGTATCCCTTGCTTTCTCCCAGGAGTTTATGAAGAGGCTTTCCCTCTTTCCTTGCCTCGTGGTCCCAGAGGAGCATTTCCAGTGCCCCCTTCGCCATATTGTGCCCCTTGATCAGTTCCGCAGCCTCCATGAATCCATCCGGGTCCTTTGCTTCCCCGACCATTTTCCCGAGGTATGATTTAACCACTGGCATTACAGTAGAGTTTGATTCATAGCTGTAGAACGGGTCCACATCAGTAACGCACTCGGAATAGCCCGTTATCCCTCCTTTTTCCAGCCTGAATATGATCGGAATCCTTTCAGTCTGCCTGCCGAAGCTTGTCTCGAATGGATAAATCAATGGCATCCGTAGGATGCTGTATGAAAGCCTTCCCTTCATGCTACAGAATACCTGAATTTGATTATTAATGATTATGATAGTAATAATTTTTAATCTTCACTCTGTATTGCCAGCCATGAAAATCGCGGAGGTTCATGATCCGGATGAAGTCAGGCAGATTGTGCCAATAATAAAGTCGGCATGGGGATTCAGGGAGCTTGACAGCCTGGTCAAGGACATTGTGGTTGCGATGAAATTCCATGGGGGAGTCGTCATCGGCGCATATGAAGGCGACAGGCTTGTGGGCATGAACTTCGGCTTTCCAGGGAGGAGAAACAACTATGATTATTTCTACTCTCACATGACCGGCGTTCTGGAAGGGAAGAAATACTCTGGAATAGGGTACAGCCTGAAGATGTACCAGAAAGAATGGGCCAGGTCTCATGGATATGAGATGGTGGCCTGGACCTACGATCCGCTGATGTCGCTGAATGCCAATTTCAACATACACAAGATAGGTGCATTTTCCAGGACTTTCCTCACGAATTTCTACGGTGAGATGGAGGACAGCATAAACGCAGGCATAAGAACGGACCGGTTTGTCGCAGAACTCTGGCTCGATTACGAAAGGCCGAGTTTGAACGAAGATGCGGAAGTTGCCCTTGACAGAAACGGGGAAGTGAGCCCAGAACTGGCCAGAATCGCCGAAAGCGGCAAAGTTGCATTTGTATACATCCCGGAAAACTTCAATGCTGTGAAGAGATCAGGAATCCCGGAGGCTACGCGCTGGAGGGATTCAACCAGGAAAGCGCTTGAGTTGCTCTTCAGGTCCGGATTTGTCGCGGTGGATTTTCATCCCGGTACAGAGAGTTACTACATTCTTGCCAGGAATGATTTTCTTGCACCAAAAATGAGGAAGAATGTCTTCATTTAGTTCCGGGTAAGAGTATTCAGGATGCCTGCTCAGGTAGCTTGATCTCCTGATGGAAACAACACTAAAAACAATAATGATAAAAACAACCCGCTTATTTCATGCAAAAGCCATGTCAAATTCCTTGATCAGGCGGATGATCCCTCCGTTCTTGCAGATAATGATTCTCCAGCTCCTCGCCAATTTCACAAACAATTCCTATGCTCCTCTCTCAGTTTTCATAAAGGGGACGTTCCAGATAAATTCCGTGGAGCTGGGCTTCATAACCAGCTCTGTTTTCCTCGGATCGCTGCTGGCGGCAAACGTAGGAGGGATAATGGTCGATCGGCTTGGTTCCATGACGGCACTCAAGATCTGTTTCTTCCTGCTTTCCCTTGGGTCACTGGTTGCTTTCAGCGCACAGACATACCTGGTCGTGGTCATGGGATACATCATCATAGGATTTGGCTACGGAATAGTCACCCCCGCGACAAACAGCGCAATAATCAACGCATACTACCCCAGGCACGCCGTACCCATGGGGATAAAACAGGCAGGAGTGCCTGTGGGAGCGGCACTCTCTGCGCTTTTGCTTCCCATAATAGCCATAAAATTCTCCCTGAAGGATGCTTTCCTTGCAATGGTAGCCCTTGCATTCCTGATCGCCCTGATCATCAGGAAGTCAGGACCCATGCCCAGGCAGGAAAGGGCAAGAAGCCAGTTCAACCGTACATTCCTCAAAGCGTTGAGAAACAGGAACCTGGTAATGATCAGCATTGTAGCAATATTTCTCTCCCTCGGGCAGCAGTCTATTTTCACGTATTTTGTCGTGTTCCTTAAATCCAGGGGCTATGAGGTGTTCTTCTCGGAACTGATGCTGGCGGTTATGCTGGTCGGAGCAGTTGTCGGAAGAGTGGTGTGGCCGGTTCTCAGCCAGTACGTTTTTCACATGAGCCAGAGGGTTGTCCTCCTTGTGATTGTTGTGCTTTCGGGTATCATGCTCATCCTTGTGCCTCTGGAAGCCTCGGAATGGTACTTTGCCTCCATCGGGTCGTTTTTCCTTGGATTTTCCGCGGTTGCCTGGAACTCGACCTATGTCACAATAATATCTGAAGAGGCTCCAAGGGATAGTGTTGGTGTGTACAGCGGCGCTGCACTGAGCATAATGTACATAGGCATCATCGTCGGAACTCCCCTGCTTGGATTCATTATAGACTCCATGACATACACCGCCATGTGGAGAACGGCGGGAACGCTGTTGCTTCTAGTATCCGTTGTGCTACTGGCGTATGAATTGAGATCTCGAAGGAACCCGGTTGAACAATCTACCCAATAATTTGTGCCTGCTGCTAAACAATATTTTTTATGGCGTAAGTCCTGAAGAGACGTTATGAAAGTCGAAAATGACGATTTCTCTGACCTGGTGACCTATTTCTCCAACCTTTTCAGCCTGAAGAAAATGAGAAGGATACAGGTGGACAGGTATGGCATTTCCTATGAGTCCTGCGAGATCTTCATCGGCGCCGACACCAATGACCTTACAACAAAGAATGATTTTCCAGACCCGAAGGAGATTGACAGGATAAGGGCCATAACTTTCTCGGTGTCCGGCATTAGCCCGGGTAGAGAGACAAGGGCCAGGATCTCGTGGGATAGTGTTGAAATGACACCGGACCCTGATAAAGACGTTGCTGAGGATTTCATGAACCAGCTGGACAGGTCAACTTTCAGGTATTTTTAGGCTGATGCATACCTGGATACAACAAACTCTTAAATATTAAATGCCGGATACAACTTCATGGATGAACAGTCAAGGCTGGGTTACGTTGGTAACATTGCTGCGGGAATCATTGCAGCGCTGGCAATAACTCTACTGCTAATCAACCTGAGCTTCTTCGTCATTGTATTAGCGGGAATCGTTGCGGGACTGATTGCACGAGGAGCTGCAAGGGGAGCCATAGCAGGCGCCGTATCTGGAGCAATACTCTCCATTGCGGTCATAATATTTGCAATACTGGGAACCGGTGCGATGAATGTCTTCACGCCTTACTCTTCGTATTCCACCATAATTTCCAGTGACCTATCGCTGGTCTCGTACCTTACGGGACTGGGAAACACTGCGATGTACATCCGGCTTGTTGTATTCGGTGTGCTGTTCCAGGCACTGGGCGGGACCATAGGAGGGTTCCTGCTTCCACATTCTGTCTGGTCGAAGGTTTCAGGGAGCAAAGCTTAAGTTTTTCCTGCCAATCTTATTGCAATGTTTACGAGGCGGGGTGATACCGGAGAAACGGACACCGCACTTAAGAAGAGGGTGGGGAAGGCATCACCGCTTGTTGAATTTGAAGGCACGCTTGACGAGGCCATATCCTTCATCGGAAACGCACTTGTCATAACTAGATGGGATGACGTCAGGCAGGATCTGCTGGCTGCACAGGAAGACCTTTACACTCTTGGCGAGGATGTGTCCGCAGGGGGAAAAGCTAGGGTCATAAAGCCGGATAGAGTCGAATGGCTGGAGCAGAGATCACGGGAATACAAGGCAGAGATAGGCAAGGTCAAACTTTTTGTTGTACCCGGTGGATCTGTTGAAGCTACCTCAATGCACATAGCCAGGACAGTGACAAGAAGGTTGGAGCGGCTAGCAGTTTACCTTTCCACGGAGATGGAGATTAACAGGTTCGTCATGATCTACCTGAACAGGCTTTCATCCCTCCTGTTCATGACGGCTCTTATCTCGAACCGGCGGCTGGGAATTGAGGAGAGGATATGGGACATCAGGAGAGAGTCCTGACAGCTTCCATAAGCTCCTTCCTGCTCACCTCAGTGAATTGTCCATATTCTGAAGAGAAATTATTCACAATCTCCCTGATCACTGAAGATCGGTCAAGGGGAACAAAACCCATCGCTGATGGATCCATTCCGCATGGGTTAACCGCCAGGAAGCCGTTTATTGGCTCCTGCGTAAGATTCAGGGCGAAACCGTGATAGGAGATGTTCCCGTCAATTGCCATGCCCAGTGAGGCTACCTTCCTGTTTTCTCCGCTGATCCATATTCCGGGCTCCGCGCCTACGTATGGATCATAACCGAAAGACTTCAGTGTATTGATTATGGCCGATTCCACAGAATGAACAAATTTCCTGACGTCCTTCCTGCCATCCCTTTCAACGTTGAAAATCAGGTAGCATACCAGCTGGCCCGGAGAATGGTATGTCACGTCGCCTCCCCTGTCTGTCCTGACAACCTCCACTCCGTAAAAATTCTTCGGGTCTGCCTTCCTGCCGATGGTGTAAACAGGAGGATCGTGCTCCAAAAAGAGGAGGGTATTGCCTATTCTTCCCGCTTTCCTCAACTTCACCAGCTGCATCTGGAGGTCAAGGCATTCACCGTAGGGCATTCTGCCCAGATCAGTGCGCAGGTTTGAAGTGAAGCGGTTTTCCATATGCAGCTTCCGCTGATTCCTTCACGCCCTCGGATACCGTCGGGTGAGGGTGAATGGTCAGGCCTATATCCATTGCGTTCAGCCCTGATTCCACTGCCAGGGAGATTTCGGAGATCATCTCTGAAGCGTGCGGAGCGACCAGCCCGGCACCCTTGACCTTACCATTCTCGTCATGGTATATGCGGTAACCTCCGATTGTGGCATTCATGCTCAGTGCCCTCCCATTTGCGGCAACGGGAAAATAGGTTTCCCCTGTGGACTTGGATCCCGTGTAGGCAATCTCCGGATCAGAATATATGACGTATGGCATGGCAAGGTACTCCACCTCGCTGTCAATTCCACAAATGTTGTCGGAGGCTATATCGGCATCATAGTATGCCTTATGCGCGAGCATGGGCTGTCCAGAAACATCGCCGATGGCGTAAACGTTAGGGATGCTGGTTCTCTTCCTCCGGTCTGTCCTTATGAAGTTACCATCCATGGCGAGCCCGAGCCTTTCAAGGCCGAATCCTGAAATGTTAGGCTTCCTTCCCACCGTAAGCATAACAGTGTCAGCTGTCATCGTGTTTCCATTTTCCAGCACCACCGAGTATTTTTCAGCCTTTGTGACGGACTTGACCTTTGTGTCTGTGAAGACTGTTATGCCCAGTTCCCTGATCTTCCTCTCCACGGGTTTCACGAGATCTGGATCAACACCGGGCAAAATTGTCGGCATCATTTCAACCACTGTAACCTTTGATCCGAGTTTTGCCATTGCCGTCCCGAGTTCAATGCCGATGTATCCGCCACCTATCACGACCAGTGTTTCCGGTATGGATTTAAGGTCAAGCATTTCCCTGTTGTAAAGCACTCCCTGAAAACTGTCGAATTTGACCGGGGATGATCCGGTGGCTATTACAAGATTTTCCGCCTCATATGTCTTATCCCCAACGGCCACATGGGTGCTGTCAACAATCACCGCCTCTCCCCTCGCTATCTCGACGGAATAGCCCTTGCATAGGGTTTCCACACCGCCCGTAAGCCTGTTTATCATTCCCCATTTCCATTCCTGCCACTGGGCCATGTCTATCTTTAGGTCCATCTGTACCCCTTTCATTCTCTTCAGGTAGTCAATGGAGCTGGCAAGTTCTATTATAGCCTTTGAAGGTATGCATCCGTAGTTGAGGCATTCGCCCCCTATCCTGTCCTTCTCCACGAGAACAACTTTCTTTCCCTTCTGGCCAAGCCTGATTGCAGCCGCATACCCTCCCGGGCCGGCTCCGATAATTATAGCGTCGTATCTCATGTTGCCACCACTTATTGCGCCAGGAACACTATGGGGTTCTCCAGGTACCCCTTTACTTCGGTGATGAACCTCGCAGCTTCAGCCCCGTCAATCAGCCTGTGATCGCATGACAGGGAGATGAACATCTTCCTGGTGGCTTTTCCGTTTCCATCCACTGAAGACCGTATGCGATGCACACCGAGTATGGCAACTTCCGGATAGTTGATGATGGGCGTTGACATTATCCCCCCAATCGTACCCACGTTGGTCACCGTGAAGGTCGATCCCTGGACCTCCTTCAACTTGAGCTGGCTTTTCCTGGCCCTGTCCGCCAGATCAGATATTTCTGAAGATACCTCAACAAGGCTCTTCCTGTCAGCATCGCTGACAACAGCAACGGTCAGGCCGTCAGGCGTGTCTATGGCAATCCCTATGTTGTACTGCTTTCTTATGGTGTAGTTCTTCTTTTCCTCGTTGTATAGAGCGTTCAGGTAAGGATGTTTCTTGAGTGCCACAACGGTAGCCTTCACAAAAAACGGCGTGAATGAGACAGATATGCCCTTCTCCTTGAGCCTATCCCTTGCTTCTGTCATTGCGGAAACGTCAATCTCTTCCATCACCGTGAAGTGGGGCATCGTCTGCTTGGATTTTGTCATCTTCTCAGATATCAGCCTGCGGAGTCCCCTCATCTCAAGAACCTCGTCACCAGGAGTTGCTGTTTCCACGTGTTTAGTCTCTGCGGGTGCAGGTGCCTTGGGTTTCGACGCTGCACGGTCCAGGTCCTCAAGCGTTATTCTCCCACCGTCACCAGTGCCGGTAACGTCTGCCAGACTGATTCCTCTATCCCTGGCGATGCGCCTCACTGCAGGCGAAGCGGTAGCTGTACCTGATTTGGCCGCCTGAATTTGTGGTGATGGTTTCGGGGCAGGTGGTGCCTCAGCTGCTTCCACTGCGGCAGCCGGCGTTGCGGATCCATCGTCAACCTGCAGCAGAACCGTACCGACCTGCACAACCTGGCCCTCCGGAAACATTATCCTTGAAACCTTGCCATTTACCGGTGACGGGATCCTGACAGTAACCTTGTCGGTCATGATTTCAACCATGTCCTGGTCCTTGCTTATTGTATCCCCCTCCCTTACGTGCCACTTTACTATTTCGCCTTCTGTTACTCCCTCTCCAATGTCTGGAAGCTTGAATACATACATGTGATCACCTGAACTCCATAACCCTGTTCACAGCCTTCATGATGCGTGCCTCGTTGGGCATATAATAGTCCTCAAGCCGGTATGGAAATGGTATGTCCGGACCGGTAACCCTGAGGATTGGCGCATACAGATATTCTATTGCCCTTTCCGATATAAGGGCAGAGATTTCCGCCCCCATTCCAAGCGTTCTTGGGGCTTCGTGCACAATAACAACCCTCCCGGTTTTCTTCGCGGAAGAGATTATTGCATTGACATCCATTGGCAGCAGGGTCCTGAGATCAAGAACATCTGCATTCAGGTTGTTCTTCTTCACCGTGCTAAGAACGGTTGGCACCATCGCTCCGTACGTGATTATGGTCAGGTCGTCCCCCTCCATGGGTTTGGCTGCCTCACCTATCTTCACCCTGTATTCTTCATCCGGGACGTCTATTTTTGCCGCCCTGTAAAGCCTCTTCGGCTCAAGGAATATGACCGGATCGGGACTCTCGACCGATGAAAGAAGCAAACCCTTGGCGTCATATGGATTTGACGGCGTCACTACTACAAGCCCAGCAGTGTGGGCAAAATACGCCTCCCCGCTCTGGGAATGGTACAGTCCTCCCCTTATCCCTCCTCCGTATGGAGTCCGGAGAACCATTGGGAGGGTGAAGCCCCCGCCTGACCTGTATCTCATCTTTGCCATCTGGTTTATGATCTGATCAAATGCAGTGTAAATAAAATCCTGGAACTGTATCTCCGGGATGGCCTTCACTCCCATGAGCGACATGCCAACAGACATGCCAACGATTCCAAGTTCCACCAGAGGAGTGTCTATTACCCTTTCCTCTCCGTATTTGGCCTGCAGTCCTTCGGTAACCCTGAAGACTCCCCCGTCCTTGCCGATATCCTCGCCGAGCAGGATCACGCTCGGGTCCCCTGACATGATATGATCAAGTGTTGAATTGAGTGCCTGTACCATATTCATTGTGCTCAAAGGATATCCTCCTCCTCTTCCTTTATTATCCAGTTCTTCTCAGCGTAAACGTCGTCGAACATAGTCCTGGGTTCGGGTGCAGGTATCTTCTCCTGTATGTCGAACTTGTCGTTGACCATCTTCGTAGACTCCTCCTTAATCTTTGCTATGAGCGAATCATTAAGATATCCGAGGGATTTCAGCTGTTCCTCGGCAATCGTGATTGGATCCTTCTCGCTGCCTTCCTCAACCGTCTGGCTCCTGTACTTTGAAGGATCATCGGAGGTTGAGTGGGCTCCCATCCTGAAGCTTATGGCATCTATGAGAGTCGGCCCATTTCCAGACCTGGCTCTTTCCACGGCTTCCATTGTTGCTCTGTAAGTCTCTATGAAGTTGTTGCCATCGACCTTCACGCCCTTCATTCCATAGGCGGCTGCCTTCTCAGATATCTCAACCTTTGTCTGTTTCTCCGTCGGAAGGGATATTGCCCATCCGTTATTCTCGCACAGGAAAATCACAGGCAGGTTAAATACCGCAGCAAGATTCATTGCTGCGTGAAAATCCGGGGTTGAAGTTGATCCGTCTCCGAAGGTAGCAACAACAACGGTGTTCTTTTTCTGGTACCTCAGGGCATATGCTGCGCCAACAGCAAGCGGCAGGTTTGTTGCAACCGGGCTCTGGACCGACATGAAGTTGTATTTCTTTGCTGTATAGTGGCTTGGCATCTGCCTTCCCTTTGATTCGTCTTCCGCATTCCCCATTATCTGGTCAAGAATGACCTCAATGGGTACCCCCCTGTGGATCATGAGTGCGACATCCCTGTAATACTGGAATATCACGTCATCATGGTCGAGTGCCATGGAAAGCCCGACCTGTGTTGCCTCCTGTCCTATGGATGGGGTATAGAAGCCTATTCTCCCCTGCCTCTGGGCCATCACTATCTTCTTGTCGAATGTCCTGGACAGCACCATTGCTGTGTATGCCCTGACAAAGACGTCCTTTTCATTCTGTTCATTCACCATTTCTGTCATTATTTAACCTCCTTAATGTCCACGCTTCCGCTGCTTTGTACGATGTCCTGACAAGAGGGCCGGAAGCTACGTAGGAGAAACCCAGCCTGTAGCCCATTTCCTCCAGTCTTCGAAACCTGTCCACAGTGCAGTACTCTTTCACCTCAATCTGTTTCTTTGACGGCCGCAGGTACTGTCCAATAGTGAGTATGTCCACGCCTGCGTTTCTCAGGTCCTCCATGGTTTCCATCACTTCTTCATCCGATTCACCATTCCCGAGCATAATAGAGGATTTGGTAATCTGCATGCTGTTTTTTTCCTTGACATATCTCAACAATGAAAGCGATTGATCATATCCGGCCCTTGCGTCCCTTATAACTGGCGTCAGCCGTCTCACCGTTTCCACGTTATGTGCAAGAACCTCCGGCCTTTCCACAATTATATTGTCAATCAGTTCCCTCTTTCCCTGGAAATCCGGTATTAGCACCTCGACATAAACGCCTGATTCCTTTACCTTCCTTATGACCCTTGCAAAGTGGCCTGATCCCTGATCGGGAAGATCGTCTCGATCGACGGAGGTAATTACGACGTATTTCAGTGCCATCGCACTGACTGACTCGGCAACCTTGTCTGGTTCCCCGGTATCCAGGGGAAGCATGCCTCCGTGTGTGACGGAGCAGAATCTGCAGCCGCGAGAGCAATTGCTTCCCATAATCATGAATGTTGCAGTGCCGCTCTGCCAGCATTCTGCGATATTCGGGCACCTGGCCTCCTCGCATACTGTGTGAAGCGAACGATCTCTAAGTGTACCCTTGATGAAATTATAAGTATCCCCGGCGGGTATGCCCACTTTCACGTACTCTGGCTTCACGCACTTAAATGCCTTGAAGATATACTAAACTATCGTAAATGTTCGGTTGCCTCAGCGTAACGCCTTGAAGAAGCCGGTAAGCAGCTCTATTGCCTCCGTCAGTCTCTCGGTTTCTGGTGTAAAACAGAGCCTGAACGAGTTTTCAGACCCGAAATATTCCCCTGAGGATAGAAGCACTCCCGTCCTGGAGAGTACCTGCCTGCAAAGGTCCACCGAATTTATCTTCGACTTGTATTGCATAAGACAATAGGGAGCAGATCCCGACCCCACTTCCGAGATCAGGCCGGTTTCGTCCGCGAAATCGGAAACTATCTTCCGGTTGATGTCCACAAGCTTCTTTGCCCGACCATAGAAATAATCCCTCTTCTGGAGAATCTGTGCAGCGATCCAGAGAAAGTATGATGAGCTTCCACCGGTATATAGGCTCCTGAGGTGGTTGACTCTGGCGATGGTCTCATCGTCCGAGATGACGTATCCCGTCCTCATGAAACCGAGACCGTAAAATTTCGAAAATGTGTTGGAGAAAATCGTGCCCTCGCTTACCCTGATTCTCTCAGGCTTTTCATACGAGAAATCCATGAACGCCTCGTCAATCAGGGCGTGGGTGTTGTTCCCTGCAACTGTTTCCGCTACCTGTTGAATAACTTCCCTCCTGTACCGGACACCGCGGGGGTTGTTTGGATCGCTGAGCATGAAAGAGGTTTCTTTTCCAGCTTTTCCGGGAAAGTCATTCCCGGTGATCCTGTTGACCCTTAATCCGACCATTTCCGGAACCGAGAACATTGGTTCATATTCTGGTACCGGTATGGATACGTTCTCATGATTCATCGCCATGATAGATGCGGCGATGAAGATAGCCTGGGACCCTCCTATTGTCGAGGTTACGTTATCCTCGCCGACGGAATGCAGTGCTGCAACCGTTTTCCTGAAAAGCCGTTCGCCATCGATGTTTGCCGCCGTAAATTCTGCGAAATCTGTCTTGATGCCGATCCTGGAGATGTCAACCTGGTTCATTCCGCTCTGGCTCAGGTTGTACTTTGTGCCAGGTACGGTGTCCATCAGCCAATCGTAAAGATCAAAAGTGGAATCCTGCATGGTGCCTAATAGCTCTAATGTCCCTAATAATGTTACCTCAGACGTTCCTGAAGCTGATTGCTTGAATATCGCCAAAAATAAAAAAAATATTTTTTATGTAAAAAAAAAAAATTGGGAATGGTTCCGCTTGTGCTCCGTTTCACTCCTTTGCCTGAGCAGGCGCAACCTTTCCCTTCTTTCCGGCATAGCTGAAGACAAGCGTTCCGACTCCCACAACTATGAGGTTGGCCAGCAGAGCAAACAGGCCGATGAAGAACGGCCCGAATTCACTATTGGTCTGAATTAGTGTGGTTGTCCATGTAGAGTAGTGGTTGGCGACCTCCATAAAGTAGAACCCAAATCCCAATCCTACCAGAAGCCCCAGTGTGAGAGCATGCTTGTGCAGCTTGTCTGTTATAAGCCCCAGAAACAGTGAAGGAAGTGTCTGCAGGATAATTATCCCTCCAAGCAGTTGAAGCTGGACAGAATATGTTAGAGGAAAGATGAATACGAATCCAACAGCAAGGAATATGAAAAGGACAGCTGCTATCTTTGCAATCTTTGTTTCAGCTGCTGGCTTTAGATTTGGCTTGAATTCCCTGATTATATTTCGCGTAAGCAGGTTTGACTGAGATATTGCCATTATTGACGCAGGAACAAGGCCGCCGATGAATATTCCAAGAAAAGCGAAGCCGGTGAGCCAGCTAGGCAGAGTGTAGAATATGAGTGCAGGTACCACATAAGTTCCCTCAGTTTTACTAGAATATGTGGAAAGGAAGCTCATGGCGGATGGGTTAGCGTAAACAAACACTCCAAACAGTGCCAGGAAGGCCAGTCCAATTCCATAAAGCGGTAACAGCGACTGGCTCGTCCTGAGAACTTTCGGACTCTTGGCGCTCAAGGAACCTCAGGGCATATGCTGCGCCAACAG
>DAICSO010000139.1:0-629 GCA_027368075.1 bacterium | reverse complement strand
CTTATAAGTTCAGAATATACCCTGATGATATAAGGCAGGAGGAGATAGATGAACGTCTAATTCTTGCGCAGCAATTCTACAACAAGATTCTTGAGAAGTCAATCGAATCATATAAAAACAGAGAGACAAAAGTTTCAATGGCTCAGTTCAACAGGTTTGTGAAGGAAATAATCCAAGACGACAAGAAATACCTGAAACTATATTCGCAGACAAGATGTGAGATAGAACTCAGGCTTATGAAGGCATACCAAAACTTCTTCAGGAGAACAAAAGAAGGAAACAAGAAGGCAGGATTTCCAAGATTCAAATCAAAAGACAGATATAAGTCAATAACATACCCGCAAGACAATGGTTCTTTTATGATCGTAAAGAGGAACAAGAAGCGCATGCTAAGAGTATCGAGAATAGGCAGCATGCAGATAGAACTGCACAGAGAAATAGAAGGCAAGATAAAGACACTTACCATAAAGAAAAAGGCAGGGGAATATTTCGCAATCTTCACTGCAATAACAGAGATAGAACCGCCAAAGATTGAAGATACAAACCCTGTAGGTATAGACCTTGGAATAAATTCATTTATTGCAACATCTGATGAAACAAAAGTAGAGAAACCTAAGTTTGTAAAGAAA
>DAICSO010000138.1:0-637 GCA_027368075.1 bacterium | reverse complement strand
TTTTGGTTTTTCACCAAATAGTCGTGGGTTGAACTGTTTTTATAAACTGAGAAGTAGAGAGTACTGCTATCCTCAATTATTACCTGAAACGGAGATAAAAGGGCTATGTGGGGAAAATCTTGTGGATCGGTGCTGATCATGAAAATTACAGCTCTGGCCCTTTTGAGGTTTCCTGAATGCAGTGTTTCAACAGCACTCGCCGGAATTCTATTTCCAAGCTTGATAGACATCTTTACTCCTCAGTTCCAGTCAAATTTACCAACTTCTCAGGCTCTTTCACGCAATTTGGAAAGTCTCTCACCAATCTTATAGTGATTTCCTTCTACAATATCCTTTGCATCTTCCGCAAATTTCTTGGGCCAGTATCCCAGTTCATACCCGTACCAGGGTAAAGTAATCGACAGTTCTGGAAGTTTCAGCTCTTGCCAGGTCTTAAGTGCCTTTTCCATTTATTCTTTTTTTGGCAATGATGTAGGTGGATATGGGTACTTTACTGTCGCATCAATAAGAACCGCAGAACTGCCAACATCGCAGGGGAATTCCTTCTCTTCGTGGGAGGTATTTGGGTTATAGGCGGATGGATCCAGTCCTGGAATCTTTCCGGATATGATCCTCATGTATATAACATAATAAGAAA
>DAICSO010000137.1:0-638 GCA_027368075.1 bacterium | reverse complement strand
TAGATTATGGCATAAACAACATCAAAGCAATTTCAGCCGGCCATACTTTTATTATACTCCTGAAAAATGCCTTTCCCATAAGCATATTACCACAACTTAAAATGAGCCAGGAAGTGGGAACAATATTTGCTGCCACTGCAAATCCGCTTAAGGTAATATTAGCAAAAACAGAAAATACAAATGCTATAATAGGGATCGCGGATGGCTATTCCCCAGTAGGAGTTGAACAGGATTCGGACAAAGAAAAACGCAGGAAACTTCTCAGGGATATAGGTTATAAATCTTAGGGGCCCGTGGTGTAACGGATTATCATATAGGCCTCCGGAGCCTATAATCCGGGTTCGAATCCCGGCGGGCTCAGATTTTTGTACATCATCTATAAAAAAAAATTGTGACAGTAGGTAAGATAACACTCAAATGCTGAAATCTTAATTACCGGCTGCCTACGAGGTTGAATAAAATAGCATAATCAATATTTATTGTTATACTTTGTATTACATCGATTTATAGTCATCTTTTATTGTTATAGAATTTTTTAACGCCTCTTTCCATGATGGTTTTAAAAGCATTTTTTGTGCTTCCATATAATCCCAACAAATTATATCAGCATAATTGATTTCATCATACAGTTCAGGCAG
>DAICSO010000136.1:0-638 GCA_027368075.1 bacterium | reverse complement strand
GCAAGGAGGTTCCAGTATTCGATGCTGAAGGGTGGCCTCTCCAGTATATGGTTGTTTTCCAGGAAGTCACCGTACGAGATCAGTATTTCACCGATGTCAGTAATTGTTTCCACCTTATCCCTGAGTTCCAGGGCCTGTTCCCCATTCCTGATCCTCACATGCCTTCCATCCTTGGTAAGGACCATGGGCCCTTCTATCTCATCGCAAGGTGTAATGGCAGCTGCTTTTCCCGGCAATTCCACCTTCAACTGGCTTCCTGTGGCCACAAATTCTCTCAGTGTATACATCGTAACAGGGCTGATGGACGCAGCCGCTAAACCTGATAATCTTGATCTTCCATACCTGAGCCTGAATCCTCCTGGCCTCCCGGGATGGGAGAATACAGGCCTTCCAGCCACAATATCGCTCAAAAACTTGGTTGCCTTCGAAGATGATCCATCCCCGTCCTCCTTTACGCTGGCGTTCAGGAAGTCCCAGTCATTTATCTTTAATTTCTCGGTGTGCTTCAGCACCTTCTTGGATTTCTGCAAAAGACCCTCACAAAGCACCAGGCACATTCCTCCCCTGATCTTGTTGTTCGGGAATCTTTCCATGTCCCTGTGGCCTGAAATCTCCTCGTCCTCGCTCCCTTCACCATC
>DAICSO010000135.1:0-641 GCA_027368075.1 bacterium | reverse complement strand
ATCCTGACCGAGAACTTGTCGCGGCTAAGCCCAAGTGATTCTACTATGCCCTCTAGCGTATTTCCCCTAATGAACATGTAAGACATGGCAATGAACGAGAGGAAGAATGAGAATAGCGCTGTGAGTATGAGTTCGGGGGTCGTAAGTGCCTGGGCCGCAATTTGTGCGCTTGATATTTCTGATGCCTCATAAGCCATGCCCAATACAAGAAGTATTGTTATTGCATAGCAAGAAAAAGCAGCGAGCTTGCCATTTGGAGGCGTGCTCCTTTTGGCGTATCTCCTCTTCGAAGGTATCTTCCCACCTACTTCTTCTTGAATTCGGTGTATCCGCACTTGCCGCACGTGCTCCTGTCGTGGTGGTCGGCTAGCCTTGAACCGCACTTGGGGCATGATTTTCCCGGAGCATACGCCTCAGGCTTCTTTGCCTTCTTCTCTGTCGCCTTCTTTTCAGGTTGTTTCTTTGCGTCTTTTGCATCTGCCATTTTGATCACAACATTATCTTTTATCCCTTGGTTGCCTCTGCTTTAGGCGCCTGGTCCTTCTTCTCCTCGGCCGCGCCCTCGCTCTTTGCCTTCTTTGCATCTCTCTTTGCAAAGTGCTTTGGTTCTATGCTCATGTCATCCTCATTTGCATAAGAAT
>DAICSO010000134.1:0-647 GCA_027368075.1 bacterium | reverse complement strand
ATTAAGCAAAAAGATCCTAACATAACAAATCCAAAAGTCAAAGTTTCCCAAAAATTCATAATGTTTCAGATATTATAAAACGTGAACTTATATAAATATATGCTCTTCGACTGAACTTAAAACGTATTTCTGATAATAAAAGTCTTTTTCTAGGTATTTGTTTAAGGATATGTCTTTGCTTATTAATTAAAACTCATGATTAGAATATTCATTAACTCTGGAGAATAAAAAATGATATTGTAAGAAAGACAGTTGGCGATTCTTTCAATATCCCGGCTTCCGGATTTGAACCAGAGACCTACGGATTACGGCGGATTATACTCCCCGTACTACCCTCTACAGTCCGTCGCTCTACCAACTGAGCTAAGCCGGGTGTTCCCGTAATCATTAGATTATAAAAAGATTTTTCCATTGTGCACCCTGAAATAAATAAAAAGAGATCATTGTTATAATAGATGATTTCATGGAAAACTCCATGAATGAAAGAATAAACATAGACGATATTCGACAGGATAATTTTGTTAAGATCAAATATCATGGGATGGTGGCAAACAACAGAAGTGCAGCTCTTGTAGGAGTTGACGGTACTGTTGACTGGCTATGTTTACCAAATTTCTCATCTGATCCTGTTTTTGATTCAATACTTG
>DAICSO010000133.1:0-647 GCA_027368075.1 bacterium | reverse complement strand
AGCTGAACCAGAAAATAGCATTTTGGCCTATGAATTCCTCAACCAGGTTATAATTCCTGGAATTTGCGGCAGATTCGTACCTTTTCATAAACTGTTCGGGTGATTCCATTTGTTCCTGGCTACAATACCGTATTCATGATATAGATGTTTCTAAAATAATGGCTAAATCCTAAGTTTTGAAAGATAAAGCCCATGGAAATGATTATATTATTCAATGTTATAACACAAAAAATCCCATAGCAATCCCTTTCCCCATTATGCAGATATCAGGGATTTTGAGAAAAGCGGGTGTGGTGTAGCCTGGTAACACGCGAGCTTGCCAAGCTCGTGCCTCGGGTCCAAATCCCGGCACCCGCATAACCATAAAGATCCGATGCGTATTATTTTAACCTGCTAAATTATGTAGTTATTATTTAATAGAGATCTCCTGATTTATAAATATATTTTTATCATTATTTTTATTTAGGAATTATCAATAATATTTCATTCAAAGAATGTTTTTCAAACAACAATTCTAAAACTAAATACCATTATGAGAATGGGTTGTCAGTTTTCCATCCTTTCTCAATATTCTTGGGGGGCTCGTATAACTCTTCCAAAAAAAGAATGAAGAACTTACAGAGAACAAGCTATCTAAACAAATGTTC
>DAICSO010000132.1:0-649 GCA_027368075.1 bacterium | reverse complement strand
TTGAATGCATAGCTGGTCTCCACCGGGTGAATGTTACCAGTGTTTCCACAGACAGGACATTTAAGCATGTTCTTTCTCCTGTCCATAATGGCAATATGACCACATGATTTGTTTCCACAGACGTAGAGAATGGTTCCATCACTCTGATCAAGAAGCCTGTCCTTGATCACCATGGCTGCGCCATGTGCAATTAAAGTATCTCTCTCCATTTCTCCAAACCTCAGGCCTCCCTGCCTGGATCTTCCCTCAGTGGGCTGCCTGGTGAGTATCTGCACTGGCCCCCTGGACCTTGCATGGAACTTCCCTGCAACCATGTGGTGAAGCTTCTGGTAGTAGATTACACCTGTAAAGATGTCAGCTTTCAGTTTTCTTCCTGTAATACCGTCATACATGGTCTCTGTACAGTCGTACCTGAAACCAAAGTCCAGTAATTCTTCCCTCAGTGAATTCTCAGGCTCTCCCTTGAAAATAGTGCCGTCCACAGAATCCCCCCTGAGTGATGCAACTTTTCCGCCAATCATTTCCAGTATATGACCCATGGTCATCCTGGATGGAATGGCGTGCGGGTTGATCAGGATATCAGGTATAATACCGGATTCAGAGAATGGCATATCCTCCTGTGAAACAACTGCCCCTATGACACCTTTCT
>DAICSO010000131.1:0-660 GCA_027368075.1 bacterium | reverse complement strand
GGCAAGGAATGGCATATCCGGGATGGTATATCCAGTAAATACCGGGCTAGTATGCGGATCTGACACATCTCACCTGTCACTTCTGGGTTATGATCCACTGAAGGTCTATACAGGAAGGGGCCCCTTTGAGGCCATGGGACTGAATATGGAAGTAAATGCTGGGGACATAGCTTTCAGGGCAAACTATGCCACCAGGGATGGTAGAATTATTAAAGACAGGAGAGCAGGAAGAATTGAAGAGGATACCTCACCGTTAAGCAAAGCAATCAGCATGGAAATGGATGGAATCAAATTCTCGGTGGCATCCGGCGTGGAACACAGGGCCGCTCTGGTAATGCACGGGCCCGGGCTTTCTGAATTCATCACTGATACTGATCCGCATGAAAATGGAAAGGAGGTTCACAGGGCAGCTCCACTGGACCCTAAAGGGAAAAAAACAGCAGAATCCCTGGAGTCTTATCTTTCCAGGAGCAGGGAAATAATGGACAGCCATCCCATAAACATGAAGAGAGTCTCTTCAGGCAAGCTGCCGGCCAATGAGCTTCTCCTCAGGGGAGCAGGCAGGGCACCTGATCTGGAAGCGTTCTCAAAAAAATATGGAATGAACGGTTCTTACATAATTGGCATTCCCATGATCAGAGGATTGTCCAGGATGCTGGG
>DAICSO010000130.1:0-661 GCA_027368075.1 bacterium | reverse complement strand
ATGCAACGGCAATGGTCATTATGTCGTCATAACCATTTTCCCTGAGCTTTTCGGCAGTTGCTTCTCCGACTCCGGGTAAATCTTCAATAGTCATTTTCTTTTCTTCTTTTTCTACAGTTTTCCCTGCCATTAGAACACCTTATTTCCAATATTTAGCGTCATATCAGTAGCAGACAAGGACTTTTCCCTGTCCATGGTCTCGAACATAGCCCTGATGGCATCCACATTCTCCGGTACCACGTCACTCTCCTGATGAACTGCCTGTATGTAATTGAGCTTCATGCCTTTTAAGTTTACGCTTTCTCTCCATACTGCAACTTCATAAAGATCTGACCTGTTTCTGCTTCTCTCTCTCGCAAAGTCCATTATCTGCGCCGTGGAACTCATTCCATCCTTTCCGGAAATCAGGAGTATCCTCTGGTACCTGAGGAAATTTTCAAGCACGTGATCAATGCTGGTTTCTTTTAAAAGATCAACCTGGATAACGTGCACATGCATCAGCGTTGTAGGTACCTTGACCGCAACAGTGTCAATGTCTACGTCTCCAAGCACTGTCCTCAAATCAGGGGCATGGTGTGAGGGGAATTTCAATCCCGGTTCCACCGCATTTATGGGTCCCTTCTTGCTGTCATTTGGATCTGTTGCCCTTCGTATTAACGTG
>DAICSO010000012.1:0-28179 GCA_027368075.1 bacterium | reverse complement strand
TTAAGAAATACCACATCATCAGGGTAGAACAAAATGGCAGAAACTATTACTACATACAGCTTAGTCAGGAATGCCTGTTAAGATAAGGATTGTATGGCAGGTTGTCGTAGTAGGTGTATACATTGAGGTGTCCACCAGATACGCTATCGTAAAAGGCGTAAAGTGACAGGGACATGTTGTCACTTGCGGACTGCAGCAGAGAATTCCAGGCGTCTGCCAAATATGGAAAATGGCACTGTGAAGACTGATTGCAGCAAAAATATGATCCCTATGTCTATGTAGTCCAGTCTCCTGACAGTCAGGAGGTATATGGAAATCAGTATCCACAGCGGGTACCTGGTGAATCCCCTTATGAAGTCAGCGAAGGCAATCGCAATTATTGAGGGATGATAACCTGGTTTGTTGGCTGACATTGAAGGCATCGTTTATTCCAGCGTGATATATTAAAGATGTTATGAGAAGATCTTTTGCAGGTACCACTCCGGGTCGAACCTGACGATATCGTCCATACCCTGTCCCGTGCAGAGAAAGAGAACGGGTTTTTTCATGGACATGACAATGCTCAACAGGGAGCCCCCCTTAGCGTCCGTGTCAAGCTTTGTAAGGATTATTGCATCGAACCCTGTCTCCTTAAGAAACGTCTCCGCCTGGTTCAGGGCATCCTGCCCCACCATTGAATCAAGCACAAGGACTGTCAGATTTGGCTTTGATACACGCTTGATCTTTTTCATCTCGTCGACAAGATTCTTGTTGGTCTGCATTCTTCCTGCCGAGTCTATAAGAACATAATCCAGTCCTCTTGCGCGGGCATGCTCAATGGCATCGAATGCAACGGCTGATGGGTCGCTTCCGTGTTCATGCCTGATTACTTTCACCCCGACGCGATCCCCGAGTATGGCTATCTGGTCTATAGCTCCTGCCCTGAAGGTGTCGGATGCGGAAATCACGGATCGCTTCCCTGCGTCCTTGAGGTATTTGGCCACCTTTGCTATTGTTGTTGTCTTTCCGGTACCATTGATTCCAAGAAACAGGATGACGTAAGGTTTTTCGTTTACTCCGAGGATATCAAGGCCAAACTTGCCTGCCATGAGAACGTCCCTGATTGAATCCCTCACAATGCCCATCAGGGTTGATTTGCTGATCTTCTTTATCCTGTCCACACGCTTCCTGATGTCATCCTCTATTGCCTCAACGGCTTCAAATGACACGTCCGATTCCAGAAGAACGTTACGTATTTCGTCTTCTATCTCTCCCTTCTTTGCGTTGAGAACTTCATCATCGTCCGGGATGTCATGCCTGAAAAGTTTTTTCAGCCCCTCAAACATTTCAGCTCTTGCCCTGTTCCTCTTCCCTTGCCTGGTTAACCACCGAAAGCAGTGCCTCATAACGGTTCACGAGATCTGACCGCCTCGTGTTGAGAGTGCCTATTGAATTCTGCAGATCGGTTATGTTCCTGTCCAGCCTGTTAGAAAGCTTTTCCGGCTCTTCCTCAATATAAACATCAGACCCGATTGGCACAAGCATCCTGGATTTTGTATCAATGTTTCCCAGTGCAAATATCCCAGCGCCTATGGAAATTCTCCTGTCTCTTGAGTTCGAGATTTCAGTGTCCTTCAATATTGTCTGCACTCTCCGGATTTCCTCCATTCCCCTTAGAAGCCCGTTAAGCTGTGTATCCAGTGAATCTATCAGCGACTTCGTATAATTTATCTCGTCAACTATGTTGACCTGGTTCTCTTCTGCCATATTAATTACCATTGAACAGCGCTCTGCTTTCACTGAGTGCTTGCAGGACTGGCATTGTCTCACCGGATAAATAGCTTATCAGGGCACCCCCGCCTGTTGATGCATGATCGATCCTGTTTAACATGCCAAGTTTTTCCATGGCGCTCAGTGTGTGCCCCCCACCGGCTATGCGTAACGCCCTGCTCCTTGAGATCGCATTGAGCACCTCAAAGGTTCCAGAGGAGTAAGCAGGCATCTCATACATTCCCATGGGCCCGTTCATGAATATGGCCTTTGCTTCCCTGATGTGCTGGGTAAACAGCACTATTGTATCTACTCCAATATCCGCAAGCAGTTCGTCATCCGGAAGCTCCTCTTCTGCCGAGATTCTGCGCCCAGAGGGGTTGAGAATGAAATCCACTGGCATTATGACCCTATCGCCGTGTTTCCGCAATATTTCGGAACACTCCTTCAGCAGCGACTCGTGGTCCTTGTTGTTCTTGATTATGAATTCTGTGTTCTTCCTGCCTATCTTTTTGCCGGATGCCCACAAAAAGGCATTTGCTACCACACCACCAACCAGTATTGCATCAACTATTCCCCTGTCAAGGAAATTCTTTGACACCGCGATGGAGTCATCTATCTTCGATCCTGCAAGGATTGCCAGTTTCGGGTGTTCCTTTCCACCGTTGAAACGGTCAAGCATTGTTATCTCCTTTTCTATAAGTCTCCCAGCAATATTTGGCTTAACCCGCCTGAAGCCTACAAGGGTTGTCTGGGCGCGGTGTATCGCAGGGAAGGCGTCTATAACGTAGTAATCCATCAGCGGCTCAAGGTTTCTGACAATGTGGCTGCTCTCCATTGCTTCCATGTCAGTTGCTGGAATTTCCGTTTCCTCCGAATAGAACCTGGTATTTTCGAGCATGAGGATTTCACCCACTTTCATCGATTTCACGGCTTCATTGACGCTTTTCCCGAACAGCGCGTCCACGAACTTCACGTCCCGTCCCAGGACGCGCTTCATATAGGCGGCATGTTTTTCGAGGCTCGTGAAGTCCTCCTTTCCAGGCCTGCTCTGGTGAGCTACGATCACCACCCTTGAATCCATCAGGCTGTTTATGGTATCCACATGGGACTTGAATCTCGATCCCCCAAGTATCTCCCCGTTCATCGGGTTCATCGGGGAATTGATGTCTAGCCGCAGGAATACCGTCTTTCCTCTCAGGTCGAACGAATCAAGCGTGAAAAAGGACTGCATTAACTCAGCCATGGACAGTAATCTGCTGCGCACTTCATATTGATTTCGATGGAAACCAAAAATACTATTATTATGGTTGTCGTGATAATAAAGGCAGATGAAAGCACTTATAACCGCAGCTGGCCAGGGATCGAGATCCGGCCTGGACGGCAGGATGCGCAAGGAAATGCTGCCAATTTACACCGTAAGAGACGGGAGGATAGTACTGAGACCCGTGCTTGACTGCGTGATATACGGCTTCGTAAAGGAGGGGATAAAGGAGATATACCTCGTCCTTGACTGGGAGGATAGATTCACGAGGGAATACATCGAACGCGAGTATCCTGATGTTACCATAATCTACCAGGGTGAGAGGAGAGGATTTGGAAGGGCCGTCATGCTTGCAAAGGACTACATCGGACAGGAGAGCTTCATCCTGAATGCGGGTGACGGCATTGTTCTTGAACCTGAGCACATAAAATCCGTCCGGACGAAAATGGAGCGCAATCCCGACATGAACATCCTGACATTGATGCAGGTCGAGAACCCCGAAAGATACGGAGTGGCCTCCGTGAAGATTGTCGGTAAGGACATAAGGGTTACAAGGGTTGTTGAAAAACCATCTACACCAGCTAGTAACTATGCAATTTGCGCCTTCTACGCACTTGTCCCTGAAATATTTGATTACCTCGCGGACCAGCATTCGGAAGAGGTTGAGCTCACGCCTGCAATACAGGAAACCATAGAAGCTGGAAAGGAGACGACGGCTCTGCTTGTTGATAAAAAAGACTGGATCAGCGTGGGCCTAGCCACTGAATACATAAATATACTCAGGAGAAGCCTTGAACGCTGCAACACTTCCTGAATGATGCTGTCAGGGTGCTTTCCAGAACGTCCTGGGCATTATGGTACTGGAAAGCTTTCTTATTCTCTGCACAAACTTCTGGAGATCCTGGAGCATGTGAAGTATCTCCTCATCGAGCGTCCTTTTGCTCCTGTATCCAAGTTTCTTGAGGTTCTCGTTGATGGGGTTGTAATAGTGAGATTCCCTTTCCACCCTGGGGTTATCTATGTGCCTTATTTCGGCGCTTTTCCCGAATTCACGTTCGTAAATCTCCTTCACTCTTTCCGCAAGGTGGTTCACGGAATACGCCATGTCGAACTGGTTGAAAACCCGGTATTCTCCGTCTCCCGGTGGATTCTCCAATGCAATTGTAAGACAGGTAACACTGTCCTCCAGTGGGAGAAATCCCCTTGTCTGCCCTCCTTCCCCATATGGCGTGATCGGCAGACCTGAAACTGCCTGTGCACAGAACCTGTTCAGGACGGTACCCCATACTTCATCAATATCGTATCTTGTGTATAGCCCTGTTTCAGATATTTCGTCTATTCTTGTTCCATACACAACACCCTGCATGACATCCGTGACACTCAGGTTCCACACCCTGTTGGCAAACATCAGGTTGTTTGAATCGTGCACCTTCGTCCAGTGGTACCAGCTGCCTGCATTCTTCGGGAAAGGGAGGTGATCCTTCCTGCCGTTATATTCTATGTCAAAGAAGCCCTCCGGAATGTCAATGTTCGGCGTGCCGTATTCACCCATGGTACCAAGCTTGAGGATGTGCGTGTCAGGTGCAACGTCCTTTACGGCGTATACAAGATTCAGCGTGCTAACGATGTTCTTGACCATTGTGTCCGTGGCCTGCTTCAGCCCTATCATTGAATAGGGTGCAGATCTCTGCTCGGCCAGATGCACGACAGCTTCTGGCTGTGCTTCCCGTATAATCCTGTAAATGAAGTCCGCATTGCTGACGTCTCCCCTGAAAAATTCCAGATCCCCGAATCCGGATGATTCCAGTTCTCTGATCCTGCCTGCCATGGTTCCGATGGGCAGCACGGATTCAGATCCGACCTCCCTGACGCGCCTTCGTGTGAAGAAATTGTCAGCTCCGGCCACTGTGTGCCCCATCTTCATTAGCCTGAGAGCCAGAGACCAGCCGATGTAGCCATCAACACCGAGAATTAGAACCTTCATGTCTTCCAGATATTGCTGTAGCTTTTAAGACTTTATTGAACAGGGATTTCACTCGGACATAACCGTCAGGACCTGATCTACAGTCTTATAGAATTCGTCGCTTCTGGTGTTCCTGGGTCTCTGCAGGGTTATGGGCATTTCTTTGAGAACCTTTGCCGGCCTGTGGCTTAGAATGACTATAACATCGCTCATCTGCACTGCCTCATCGACGTTGTGGGTGACCATCAATATGGTGTTGGGGTTTTCCACGGGTGATTCCCAGAGATCAAGGAGTTCCTCCCTGATTGCCTGTGCCGAGAAAACGTCCAGACCGCTGAAAGGCTCGTCCAGCAGTAGCACATCAGGAGAAGTAGCAAGGGCTCGTGCTATTGCCACACGCTGTTTCATTCCGCCGGATAGCTCCTTTGGATATGCTTTTTCAAACCCATCTATACCGACTAGTCTGATGTTATTCATGGCTATCTCCCTTCTCTTGTCACGATCCTTGATCAGGGGTTCAAGGGCAAGCTGGACGTTGTCCAGAACATCAAGCCATGGAAAGAGCGCGGCATTCTGGAACACCACTGACACCCTGAAGTCAGTGCCCATCTCTTCCCTGTCACCATACATGATCCTTCCGGACGTTGGCTTTGTCAATCCGAGAATCATCCGAAGAAGTGTGGATTTTCCTGATCCTGACGGACCTATAATTGAAACAAACTGGTTCTTTTTCACTGTGAAACTGATGTCCTCTATGGTCTTGATGGAACTCCTGGCATATTTGTACTCCATGGCTACGTGATCAACGGTAAGAACCTCATCCATCATTGCGGTATTTAAGTATCATATAAATATTGATTGAATGGCCGGCATTGTGTCCCATTATCAGTCCGTTTCCCCCGCCCAACGTCCGATCTATTCCTGATCCAACTAACCGCAGACTTGCTGCGAGAATAGACAAAGGTGAAGAAAATTTACTGTTTGTTGTCTCAAACAGTCGCAGGAGGAACTATCGTGTCCCCCGGCGCGCATATTAATATTTCAGGTTACGAGACCTCGAATTCGTGCCCATTGAAAGGAAGTTCAACGTCAAATTCCGAGAGGTCCTCCAGGAGGTTCTCCCTGTTGTCCCCGTGGCATAGTATGACCTTCTCCGGATCAACCTGCTTCACGAAATCGATGAGATCATCATGTCCGGCATGGGCAGATAGATCAAAGAAATCAAGCTTCATATTAGGCTTGACCGTTGCGCCTGCTATTTTTATTGTCCCATTCTCCATGAGGCTCCTTCCGTTTGTGCCTTCCACCTGGTATCCCGTGAGGAATATGGCGCTCTTCGTGTCATTCATCAGTTTTTCTATATATGAGAGAACTGGCCCGCCGTCAAGCATCCCTGATGTGGTTATCACTATGTCACTATCAAGCGCGCTTTCCCTCATTCTTCTGCCTCTGATCTGCCTGATTTTGCCAATGGATTTGGAGAATCCCTTCTGTGATCTCAGGAATCCCGGGGTGTGAAGATATATTCCGGAAATTCCGTTCCCCATTCCGTCGACTGAGATGTTGTATCCCATGTCGCTCAGGATCATTATGAGTTCCTGGGTTCTTCCCATGGCAAATGATGGAAGGATTACCTTGCCTCCGTCCTCAACAACCTCCTTCACCCTCTGCCTGAGCCGCTTCACAACCTGGTCCCGCTCTTCATGGTTCTTTCCCGCATAGGTGCTCTCCATTATGAGAATATCTGCCTTCTGCGGTCTCGCACCGTTGAGCAGCATGGTTTCCTTTGTGTAAAGATCACCAGTCACCAGTATGGACCTGGAATTATCGAATTTCCACATGGTCGATCCTGGGATATGACCTGCAGATTGCGCGGTAACCTGGAAAGGCCCATCCACGATTGTCTCATTGTAGTTCACGTTCTGAAAAGAGCTGTACAGTGACGAGATGTCATCGATGTCAAACCTGGATGGATACCCCTCGATGTTCGTGACCTTTATTGAGTCCTCAAGCATGGGCCTCATGCTGTTTGCCGTCATTATGGTCGAGTAGAATTTCGCATCGTACTCGTGATAGTAAACGGGCAAGGCGCCCATGTGATCCAGATGCGCGTGTGTGAGATATATGCTCTTCACCGGCTCCGGGGGTAGAGGGAACTCTGGCGGTTTTTCCGGAATGACTCCGTAGTCCACCATCACGTCATAATCCTTTTCCCTTATCTTTATAGCCAACCTTCCTACTTCTTCTGCTCCGCCTAAAAATTTTATTTTCATTTTAGTTTTTCCTCATGCTTTTGCGTTTTCAAGTGACCTTGAACAATTGCATCTTCTCTCCCTGTTGAATCCTTTAACCGATTTCTCAACAAGAGAAGATACTTTTTCCTCGTTTTCCTTCATTATTTTCATGACCTCTGACGCATCCACCGGCTTGTCCGACCATACATCAAAATCAGTAACAGTTGCAATCATGGAATAGCACATTGACTGTTCCACCGCCAGATTTATCTCTGGAACAAGTGTCATGCCAATTATGTCTCCAAACTGCCTGAACATGCGTGACTCTGCCCTTGTTGAGAATCTCGGTCCCTCGATGCATACATATGTCCCCCTATCATGATGGGGGTAGCCGGCCTTTTTAGCCGATGAAACAAGTTCCGATGTCATGTCAGAACAGAACGGGTCTGCCGCTGAGACGTGGAATACTTCGGGACCATCGAAAAATGTCAGCTTTCTTGATTTTGTAAAATCTATGAACTGGTCTGGAAATACCATCTCGCCCGGCTTGTACTGTTCCTTAAGAGATCCCACAGCGTTTATTGCGAGCACACGTTCTACGCCAATACTCTTGAGCGCCCACATGTTGGCCCGGTAATTCACGGCGTGCGGTGGAATAGTATGATGCTTTCCATGTCTTGGTATGAATGCTACTTCTACCCCGCCGATCTCTCCAACTTCGACCCTGTCAGAAGGTTTACCATATGGTGTTTCTATGTCAAGCGACCTGCCGCCTTTGATAAGGTTGTAGAGGCCACTTCCTCCAATGATCCCTGTATATGTCATGAAATCACGTAATTGCTAGTTCAATGAACTCCTTGATGTTTTCATAATGCGGAAACAATATATAACCGAATCGGAAAAATATTCATTACAAATCCGGAACCTTATTCAGACGCTTCTGAACTCCAGATCCATACTGTGCGGCCTTTTTCCTGAACCCCCAAATTTCTTCAGGAAGTCCTGCGTTCCTTGCCAGATTCCTGATCTGGATCTTATTGACATTGCCGATCACGTTTACATCTCGAGGCAAACCGGAGAATGCCTTGACAATAACAGGATCCAGATAGGGCGTTACAAGATGTTTTGAAAAAATCCCTGCGATGTTCTTCTCCCTCGGCAGCGTTTTATGGAACAGCTTTTCCAGATACCCGTCATTGACCAGGCCCGGGTTATCGATGAACCTGCGGTATCCATAAAATATCTCGTCTGCGCCCTGGCCGGTCACGAGATTATCCTCGGTGATCTCTGAAAGCGTATAGTACAGCACAATTTCATAACCGATTTCCTGCTTCCCTATGGATGGATCGATGGCCATGATGGCCGACACGACTTCCGTAAGGTCACTGTTGTCCAGGATTATCTCTCTGGCCCTGAATCCAAGCAGGTCTGATACATGCCTGGCACGTGCAATGTCGTGGGAATCTGAGTATCCAACGGTATATGGTTTAAGCCTGTACCCAGAAAGCGCCATTAAAAGCGTACTGTCCAAACCGCCAGAGAAAGCCAGAGCAGCGTCTTTTTGCTTACCCAATGACGCTCTTATGATATTCCCGAGAAGGGAAATATTTTCGTCCAGTTGCACTCACCCGACATCCCTAGCACTATGTGCCATAATTGCTTTTTTCTCCGGAAATATCTTAATTAACGAATATCACATGTTCCAACGTGAATTACGTTCCTGATACATCGGTGATCGTAGACGGCCGGTTCACAGCCTTCGTCTCCGCAAAGGAGGGATCTCATGTAATACTTGCCGAGGCAATGCTGGCCGAGGTTGAACACCAGGCAAACGACGGGAGGTCCATCGGTTTCACCG
The DNA here is from genome assembly GCA_027368075.1 of bacterium. GTDB lineage: Archaea > Thermoplasmatota > Thermoplasmata > Thermoplasmatales > Thermoplasmataceae > B-DKE. Next base: position 19,111 of record DAICSO010000012.1, on the reverse strand, counting down.
GCCTGGAGGAACTCAAGACGCTGCGGTCTATGGCAGAAGATGGGAAGATTTACCTGGACTTTTACGGAAAACGGCCCGGCGACTGGCAGATAAAGGGGGCAAAGAGCGGAGAGATCGATGAAATCATACGGAATACAGCTCTGGAAAATGATGCAATTCTCGTTACGGGCGACATAATACAGAGAGACCTTGCCATAATAAAGGGAATACAGATCGAGTTCCTGGAGGCGTCACAGAAATCTGTCAAGAATATAGAGGATTTCTTTGATGAGATCACTTCCTCGGTGCACCTCAAGGCAAACCTGAAACCTGTCTTGAAAAAAGGCATGCCCGGAGCTGTAAGAATCACCCGCCTTGATTATGTGATAACGAGGCAGGAACTCGAGACAATTGCATCAAACATAGTCAAGCGGGGGAAGTTTGAGGATGAATCTTTCGTTGAGATGGACATGTTTGGAGCCACTGTCATCCAGCTGAAAAACATAAGGATAGTAATAACAAGGCCACCATTCTCCGACGACCTTGAGATTACTGCAGTAAGGCCCATAAGGAAGCTCAACCTGGAGGACTACGAACTTGATCCAAGGGTTGTGGAGAGGCTTACCGTGGGAAGCAACGGCATCCTTGTTGCAGGGCCTCCCGGGGCTGGGAAGAGTACTTTTGTGCAGGCGCTGGCAGAATATTTCAATTCCATGGACAAAACTGTCAAGACCATGGAAAAGCCAAGAGACCTTCAACTGATAAATGACATAACCCAGTACACAGGGCTTGAGGGTTCCATGGAAAAGACCGGGGATATCCTCCTTCTGGTCAGGACGGATTATACTGTCTTTGATGAGATGCGCATAACATCGGATTTCCACGTATACTCCGATCTCAGGCTTGCCGGGGTCGGCATGATTGGAGTTGTTCACGCAACCAGGCCCATAGACGCTTTCCACAGGTTCATTGGAAGGATAGAACTTGGACTCATACCACAGGTCATAGACACAATACTGTTCATAGAGGCAGGGAGAGTCAGGAAGGTAATAATTACGGAATACACAGTCAAGGTCCCAAGCGGCATGAACCAGGAAGATCTTGCCAGGCCGGTGATCGTGGTCAAAGACTTCCCATCAGGAACGCCCCTGTATGAGATATACACCTTCGGCGACCAGATAGTTCTTGTTCCCATACAGACGGAAAATTCATCGCTCCTGTCACTGGCAGCCGACAGGATTAGGGAAGAGATCTCAGGATTTCTTGGAACCGGGGATATTGAAGTCAAGATGACCGGAGGGAGCAGGGCGGTGGTATCCGTTCCGGAAAAATACATCGCCAAGCTAATTGGAAAGAAGGGAGCAAACATATCCGATCTCGAGGGGCGCCTCAAGGTGAGACTGGAAGTCGAGCCAAAAACAGGAGGAATAAGCTCGGAAAGAAGACCTGTAGAGATAGAGGTAAAGAACAAGATACTCTACCTTTCCGTCGGCGAGAAGAACATGAATGTGAAAATATTTGTGGAAGATATAATGGTCCTTCAGGCCAGGAGCTCCTCCAAGGGAATTATCAGGCTGAAGCTGGACAGTGATGTCGGGTCTTCCATTTACCGCCAGATAAAGAACGGCAAGAAGATTGAATACTCGCCGGATGAGTGATTATCCGGAATTTGCCATCACGAATTCCACAAGAAGCCTGGTGCCGAATCCTGTTGCTCCCGGTCCCAGATAATCCTTCTTGGAGGTCTTCTGCCCTCTCCAGGCAGTTCCGGCAATATCCAGATGCACCCATGGAACCTCGCCGACAAAATTGCTCAGGAAAGCCCCGGCAGTCTCAGCTCCGCCTGGTCTTCCCCCCGTATTCTTGATATCAGCGACGTCACTCTTTATCTGTTCCCGGAAATCGTCGTCCAGTGGAAGAGGCCATAGCTTTTCCCAAGTATTTCTTGATGCCTCCATGATCTTTCCCTGCAGTCCCTCATTGTTTCCCATTACACCCGCAATATTGTTCCCGAGGGCAACAACGCATGCGCCTGTGAGTGTTGCCAGGTCTATGACTGAAACTGGCCTGTATTTATCGATGCCATAGGCCAACGCATCAGCTAGAACAAGCCTCCCCTCGGCATCGGTACTAATCACTTCGGAAGTTACGCCATTATAATGCCTCAGAATTTCTCCGGGTTTGTAGGATCCACCGCCGGGCATATTCTCGGTCAGTGGCATGAGACCCACAACATGGGCCTTGAGACCAAGATCGGATATTGCTTTCATCGCACCGAGCACCGCAGCGGCGCCGCATTTATCGAATTTCATCTCCTGCATTCCCTCTGACGGTTTTATAGATATACCTCCGCTGTCAAATGTTATTCCTTTCCCGACAAGCATTATTGCAGGAAGTTCTCGATTCCCGTATTCTGCGATCAGAAGCCTGGGAGGTTCATGCGCACCCCTTGAAACGCCTTCCAGCCCTCCCATTCCGAGTTTTATGAAATCGTCTCTTCCAAGGGCAGTAACGGTAATCCTGCCATTCTCCCGGAGCGTCTTCTCGAAAAAGGTTGGAGTGCCTATGGATGAGGGAAGATCAGCGAGATATTTTGTCAGGTTCGTTGCTTCTCCCATTATCCTTCCTTTCTCTATTGCCAGCTTAATTTCCCTGTCGGACAATATTCTCAATAGATCCGTATTAGCCTTCTTCTCTGCCTTGAACTCGTCGAATGAGTAGACAGTGATCTCATATGTGTATGCCACTTCCATTGCCTCTGTCTCCGCAGGAAAAACTTCCGGCAGGACAATTCCGATATTTTTGCTGCCGGGACTGAGTGCCTTGATGGCAGTAGAGAGGGAAGTGCGCAACGCTTCAAGATCAACTTTTTCCATCTTTCCAAGACCAACAACGATAACAGTCCCAGGCCCATCCATGGAGGGCAGGACGACCGTCTTCCCCTTCCTGGGTATGCCGCCAAGCCTTTTCATGGCAGGTTCAAGTTTGAGGGTATCCAGCAGCACTCTGGTACTGGCGGGTTCCACATCTTCCATCTCCATGCAGATCACTGTATCCAGGCTGGAAATATCCTTCATTCTTCCAACGTCTAAATTCATGAATGGTTCAGGCCCATGTTCCATTAATAATTTCCCGATCCATTGTCTGGTTAGGAAAAACAATCAACTTCATTACTCAATTTATCCTTCGCTGATCAATGGAGTGTTCGCTTTGCAGGGGAAAGGCCGTTTACGAGGCAAAATACAACGGGACGCATCTTTGCAGGAAGCATTTCAACGATTCTGTGGAGAGAAGGTTCAAGCACGAATTAAGGAAACAGGTTGATCTGAGGGCGGAACACATAGAAATATCCGTAGCTATATCCGGCGGAAAGGACAGTTCCGTTACGCTCTTTCTTCTGGATAAATTTCTTGGGAACCGGGAAAATATCGATCTTAAGGCATTCACCATTGATGAGGGGATCGCTGGATACAGGGATACGGGACTTGAATCGGCGAGACTGCTGTGCAAAAAACTTGGCGTGGAACATAGAACCCTATCATTCAAGGAGGCATTCAGGATGACCATGGATGAGATTGTCAGGAGGGACCCTGAGACAATTCCCTGCTCACACTGTGGTCCGATGCGAAGGAAACTGATGAATATTGAATCCCTTGAATATGCAAGTGATTATGTTGCACTGGGTATCAACCTGGACGATTATGCCCAGTCCATCCTCATGAATGTGGTCAAGGGTGATTTCGAGCGAATGATGAGAATGGCTCCGCACAGCACAAGAAAGGATGGGCTTGTCAGAAGGATTGTCCCCATGCGAAGAATTCCGGAAAAGGAGGTAATGCTTTACGCAGTACTCAACGGCGTGCAATTTGACGGAGGATGGTGTCCGTACTACGAAAGGGCACAGAGAAACTCATTCAGGAGCATGGTCACCGACATAGAGGAGCAGAACCCGGGAGCAAAATTTGCCATTGCCAACTTCCTTGATGGATTGCGTGACCACACCGCCACTGACAGGGGAAAGATAGTGATGGGGAAATGCGTAAGGTGTGGAGCACCGAGCACAGGCGATCTCTGCTCCGTGTGTGCAAGCATGGAGGCTCTGGATATCCTGAAGGAGTCCGGAAGCTCATCTCTGGATTAGAATTTCCACTTGCAAGTTTCATTAGAAAAATGCTGATTTTCGAAATATTTAACCCCTAAGAGTGAGAAGTCCCACTGACCTGTCGAGGGGATGAGAGCGAGCAAAATGCTTATAATATCAGTGAATATCGTACAAGACAGAGCGCCATGAAAGCGTATAAGTTCCGACTGTATCCATCCGCTGGGCAGGAAAAGCTGCTAACCAACCAGTTAAACCTTTGCAGGGAACTATACAACACATTCCTGCAACAGAGGATCTACGCACATAAGATGGGTAAGAGCATCAACTACAACTATCAGCAGAACCAGGTACCTGACCTGAAGAAAGCCTTTCCTGAATTCAACAATATATATTCCCAGATATTGCAGGATGTAGCAAGGAGAGTGGATAGAGCATATGACAACTTCTTCAGGAGAATAAGGGAGAAGAAAAATGGAAAGAGCATAAAGGCAGGTTTTCCAAGATTCAAGTCAAAAGACAGGTACAGTTCCATCACCTACACGCAGTCGGGATTCAGGATACTGGAAAACGGTCATGTATGGCTGTCAAAGATCGGTGGAGTGAGGATGTTCATGCACCGTAAGCTGGATGGTGAGATCAAAACGCTCACCATATCAAGAGACAGTGTGGGGGACTGGTTCGCGTCCTTCAGTGTTTATATCAGCCCCGCAATGGTGCATACTGATTCCGGGGCGCATGATCAAGCAGGGGTGGGCATCGATCTGGGCATCACTCATCTCCTGGCACTGAGCAACGGAACGTTTGTTGATGCACCCCACTTCCTCACAAAGGCAGAAAAGCGATTGAAAAGGGATCAGGGGCGGCTTTCCCGGAAGAAGAAAGGATCCAGCAACAGGGACAGCCAGAAGAGGAGGGTTGCAAAAAGGCACAGGAAGGTGAAGAGACAGCGGGAGGATTTCATTCATAAGGTTTCCAATCATCTCGTCCGGAACAACCGTTTCCTTGCCTTCGAAAACCTGGACATACAGGGGATGGTGAGGAACCACCATCTCGCAAAGAGCATAATTGATGCCTCCTGGAATACGCTGGTACAGTACACGACCTACAAGGCTGGAAGTGCCGGTAAAGTTGTGGTACAGGTGAATCCAAAAGGCACATCAAGGACATGCAGCAGGTGTGGATGGATGAAGGACAACCTGAAGCTTTCAGTTCGCATCTTCCACTGTGATGATTGCGGCCTTGTGATCGACAGGGACCTGAATGCAGCGATCAACATCTACAAGCTGGGCATGACAGGAATAGGGAGGGGCACTCCCGAAGTTACGCCTGTGGAGATCAGGGCTCTACCAGCAATGGCAACTCCGGTCGCAGAAGCGGGAAGCCCCCGGTAACGCCGGGGGAGGATGTCACTATACACGTTATCATCGAGAATGGCTTCAGCATTCGCCATTATTCCACAATACAAGGGGTTGTAGCTTAGCATGGTTAGAGCACCCGGCTGATAACCGGGAGGTCACCGGTCCGAATCCGGTCAACCCCATTTGCAATTAACGGCTAGCATAACAATTAATTCCATGTCAAGAATATGAAACGAATGAGGGGTGGGTTATTATGAAAAGTCTTCAGGTACTTGTCCCTGCTCAGTTTCCCCTCTGACATACCGTTCACGCAGTATGTTCAATGCTGAGCTATTTGCGTTACCAGTTTTTTCAACCATCCCATCATTTTCATGCTGATGATTATGACCCATGTTTTGCCTGAACGATTCATGCCCCCACAAGACATAATTTTGCAATTGCTGAACAATACTTAACGTTGCACTATGCAAAAATTATCTGTCCACTCTTTACAGAATGACTAACAAATTCGAGTTTTCCAGCGATACAGAAAAACCGGTTACATCCGCATATCCGTGGACACTTCAGTTTAATTGATAGAAAATCAGACTATTAGTGGCATCGAAAAAATATGTTTTTCAATTAAGGTCAATTTCAGGTGGGGACACGATCAACCAGCGGTTCTCTCCTCTTTCTAAGATCGCGCTCACAGTTGGAACAGCACGCGTAGTAAGTTTTTCCCTGCAATTCAACCTCAATCGGCATCCCACCCATTTCTTTACCGCAATAGTCACAATGAAAATGTTCCGCCCTTCCTGTACTTTCACTTAAGCTCCTGGATGTTGCTATTTTGACACTAATTACGGGAATCCCTTCGATCTTTACGAGGTTTTCATAATACATGACCACGATGTATGTACTGTCAATAAGCTTGAAACTCTCGATTACCAGATCGTTTGGCAAATTTTCAATCCCTCTCGTATGCACTATGGCAAGATCCTTCTCATCTTCGTTAAGCACGATTGTAAATTTTTTAATCTTCCCTGCCTTGATGACCGAATCAAACACCTTTCTTGCAGTAATCCTGCTGACACCAAGTTCTTTGGCTATATCAATCACACTCTTTCTGGAGTTCTTTTTCAATATGTGTATCAATCTTCGTTCAATTTCTGTCACATTTCTTTTCATGTCGATAAATTATGGCGTATTATAAGTACATTCTGTATAATGAACATTTAATAACAATTCCGGGATGCTTTGAACATGGAAATGACAGTTGATCCTGTATGCCGGATGAAGATAAAAGAAAAGAAGATAGCAAGCGAGCATGGCGGTATGAAGTACTATTTCTGCAGCGATGAATGCAAGACAAGTTTTGATGCCAATCCTGGGAAGTATACTCGAAGCCAGGAAGCACATCATAACCTTGAACATAATTGTTGCTGAATGGGGAGCGGGGGATTATGAAAAAAGATGTAATTTGTGGGATGAAAGTGAGGGAAGATACGGAATTTGTAAGCGAATTTCAGGGCAGGGAGTTTTACTTCTGCAGCAGCAAATGTAAGGTAGAATTCGACAAGAATCCACTCAAGCACAGCAGGTAAGTAGTATTTATATGCCTACAGACCCAGTCTGCGGAATGTTTGTCCCGGAAGGTTCTGACCTTTTCTTGGAAGTTGAAGGTCAGAAATACTATTTCTGCTCAAAAACATGCCAGCACAGGTACTCATCTCCTGAGACCGAAGCCAAGAAGCTCAAGCGCAGACTGATTGTTGGGTGGTCACTTTCTGTTCCGGTTATAGTTATCACGTATGGTTTTTCACATTCTATTTTTTACCTGAATTACCTTCTCCTCATCCTGACGTTGCCTGTCCAATTCTATTCCGGCTATGGATTCTATGAGGGTTCATATCATGCGTTAAAGAGCAGATCGGCAAACATGGATTTGCTAGTTTCCTTGGGAACTCTTACTGCATTCATGTTCTCCGCCTATGTAACAATCGCTCGACCAGGCTCAATTCCACCTTCCGAGGTGTATTTTGATGCGTCGTCTTTCATCGTGACACTTATTTTAACAGGTAATTTCGTTGAAAATCTCACAAAGGTGAAGGCCAACAGAGCAGCCAGTAAGCTAATTGGAATGATACCCAACGTTGTCCACTACATCGCCAGCCTTGGTGATATCGTTGACAAGAAGACCGACGAGATAAGACCGAACGATAAAGTATTAGTAAAGCCTGGCGAGGTGATCTCGGTCGACGGAATAATATATGAAGGCAAGAGCGAGGTGGACGAATCCATGCTCACTGGAGAGCAGGAGCCTGTTCTGAAGTCCGCTGGTCAGATTGTGGCATCAGGCACTAAGAACCTTAACGGCGTTATTCGAATAAACGTAATCAGGACTGGAAAAGACAGCACGGTGAGTCAGATATATGAACTCATACAGAGAGCGATTTCCGGCCGGGTCAAAGTTCAGAGAATTGCGGATGTTTTCTCCTCGGTATTCGTGCCCTTCGTTATTTCATCCGCTCTTGTGGCTTCGCTTTTCTGGTACTTCTATCTTTCAAGCATAGGATATCCGCTGGCGCTTGAAATAGGCATCCTTTCCTTTGTTTCAGTCGTGGTTATCGCCTGCCCATGTGCCATCGGCCTTGCTGGACCAATTACTCTACTTATCTCGTCCAACGTATCTTCTGAGAACGGCATAATAGTAAAGAATGCAGGTGCGCTGGATAGATTGTCAAAAGCAACGCGGGCCATTTTTGACAAGACCGGAACACTTACCGAGCCGAATCCTGTGATTACAGGAATTTCTGTCTCTCCTGGCGGCTCTGAGGAAAACGTCATTGCACTGGCGGCTTCTGTTGAATCAGCTTCAAACCATCCAATAGCAAGAGCCATAGTTGCGTTGGCCGAGAACAAGAAGATTCCTATATTCGAAGCGACGGAAATTAAGGAGATTCCCGGCGTAGGGATTACAGGCAAGGTAAATGATAAGGAAATCAGGGTCTCAAGAGCAAAGAATGAGGGTGGATCGACTGTATCGGTGAATGTTGATAACGAGGAAAGAGGGTTCATTTCACTTTCCTACGTCATCAGGAAGGATGCCGTTTCCGCCATAAAAAGCCTCAGATCCATGGGAATTAGGGCTTCAATGATAACCGGGGACTCCATGGAAGAAGCAAGAAAAGTGGGAAATCAGCTTGGAATTGATGATATTCACGCCGAGGTGCTTCCTGCAGATAAATCAGAAATAATAAAGAAATATCAGGCAGCAGGGGATTATGTAATTTTCACTGGAGATGGAATCAACGATACTGTGGCTCTGGAAACCGCCGATGTGGGAATTGCCATGGGTTCGGGCACCGATATCGCAAGGGAGAGTGGAGACATCATACTCCTCAAAAACGATCTCAATGATGTGGTATATGCCAAGATCATAGGCAAAAAAACCATAAGGAAGGTCAAACAGAACATTGGATGGGCGTTTGGTTACAACACTGCATTAATCCCCGTAGCTGGAGGAGTACTTGTCCCACTGTTTGGTCTATCGATCTATTCATTTCTACCCATACTTTCAGCACTTGCCATGGGGATGAGTTCCACATCCGTGGTTCTTAATTCACTTCTGTTGAGACGCAACGTATCAAATATTATCCAGAAATATGAAAGAGGAGAGGTGGTAACTTGAATCAAACAATGAATGCTATGGTAAATGAAAACTGGTTTGTAAGGAATATGGCCGGATATAAAGTGATTATGCGCGTTCTGTTTGGAGTGGTATGGCTCGCTGATGCATGGCTCAAATGGCAACCCGCATTCTTCAGCGGGTTCGAATCCATGATTCAGAGCTCAATGATTCAGCAGCCTTCCTGGATGATGCCGTGGTTTCAGTTTTGGATCAATGTAACGTCCCATGATCCGTACCTGTTTGCATCATCAATTGCTGTGGTTGAAACTCTGTTTGCATTCGCAATACTGTTTGGTTTCTTGAGGAAAATGGTCTATTTCCTTGGGGCGATCTTCAGCTTCTTTATCTGGTCCGTACCAGAGGGTTTCGGCGGTTTTTACATTTACGGCGCGACCGACATAGGCACAAGCATAATTTATGTGCTTGTATTTCTTCTGCTCATACTGATAAACGGCGTCTTTGGAGCAAGCAAATATAGTCTTGATTACTACATAGAAAAAAAATACAAGAATTGGTCCAGGTTGGCAGAGATTAATCCTAGCGAAAAATAGGAAAAACCACACATATTTTTTAACCTGCAAGAGAGAAAATAATCGCTTTGACAGGATGTTCTGTGCTGTTCAATGACCAGTTATTGTTGTATAATAGTATTGTGATTTATGCAAGGTTTGCACCTGAACAAGGATTATAATCCGTGGAAAGGCTAATCATATTGGGGGATACCGTGAAAGTGTACAAAAACATACTTGAAACCATTGGCAACACGCCCATTGTGAAGATAAACAGAATTGGTAGCCCTAGAAACCGACTCTTCGCAAAACTGGAATTCTTTAACCCTGGCGGGAGCGTAAAAGACAGAATGGCCAGATATATAATCGAAAAGGCTGAAAAAGCTGGGAAAATTAACGATGCCATAGTAGAAAATTCGTCGGGCAACACCGGCGCTTCGATAGCGATGATATCCGCAGTGAAATCTTACAAATGCCTGATAACTATTCCTGACAAAATGAGTGAAGAGAAAATCAACCTGATGAAAGCGTATGGATCAGAGGTTGTTGTGACTAAGACCGACGTGCCCTACGACTCACCAGATAGTTATTACAGCACTGCCAAGAGGATAGCGACAGAAAGGAATGCTTACTACCCGGATCAGTACAATAACCCGGATAACATTGAGGCTCATTACACATTAACAGGTCCAGAAATATGGAACCAGATGGAGGGGAAAATAGACATACTTGTGGCAGGGATAGGAACAGGCGGTACCATTTCTGGAATCGGGAGGTACCTGAAGGAAAAGAATCCTGACGTAAGGGTTATAGGTGTGGATCCCGAGGGATCAGTTTTTTATAGTTACTTTAAGAATGGAAAGGTGGTAACACCACATACATACAAAGTTGAGGGAATAGGTGAAGACTATATAGTGAAAGCAGTTGATTTCTCAGTTATAGATGACATTATACCCGTAAATGACAGGGAGAGTTTTCTCATGACGCGCAGACTGGCAAGGGAAGAGGGGATATTCGCCGGGGGATCATCTGGATCTGCCATGGCAGCAGCCTTGAAAATTTCCGAATCTTACAGAGATAAAAACATCTTGATGATATTCCCCGATTCCGGTTACAGATACCTCAGTAAAATTTACAGCGATAACTGGATGAAGCAAAACGGCTTCATGGAGTGAGCTTTATGAAGTTTTCAACCAGGTCCATACACGTTGGTGAAGAGCCGGATACCATAAACGGGGTTGGTGACGTGGTTTCATCCATACACCTATCTACCACATTCGCCAGGAAAGAACCTGGAAAACCGACCAAGGGTTATGAATATACCAGAAGTGGAAATCCAACACGCATAGCTCTCGAAAATAAAATTGCATCATTGGAAAATGCAAGACATGGTCTCATGTTTTCATCGGGACTTGCAGCCGAAACAACGCTTTTTCTTTCGCTACTCAAGACCGGGGACCATATAATTGCCTCTGATGACCTATATGGGGGAACCGAGAGACTGCTCAGGACTGTTCTGTCCGGCCTGGGAATCACCTATGAACTGAGGGATTTAACAAAAACGTTTCCCCTGGAATCCGTGCCAGATAACACAAGAATGATTTATCTGGAGACACCGTCCAACCCTCTTCTCAGGATAGTGGACATAGAGGAGACCTCAAAGAACGCAAAAAAACTTGGAATAATTGTCGCCGTAGACAACACTTTTGCAACTCCTTATTTCCAGAACCCGTTGCAGCTTGGTGCTGATGTCGTGGTGCACAGCACGACAAAGTATATTAACGGACATAGCGACTCCCTGGGAGGAGCGTTGATCACCAATACTCCGGACATTCTTGATAAGTTAAAGTTCAACCAGAACGCCATGGGAGCAGTGATGTCTCCATTCGACAGTTATCTCACAATGAGAGGAATAAAGACTCTTGCTGTAAGGATGAAAGAACATGAGAGGAACGCGTCCGAAATCGTCTCTTATCTCAAGGATAGTAGAAAGGTCAGGAAACTTTACTACCCGGGACTTGCAGAACATGAAAACCATGATATCGCAAGAAAGCAGATGAGGGGATACGGCGGCATGCTCTCCTTCAGGCTTGACACCGATAACGAGGGTGTGAAGAGGTTTGTACGCTCCCTAAAATACATATCACTTGCAGAAAGCCTGGGAGGAGTTGAATCGCTTATAGAGATCCCTTCACTGATGACTCACTCCGGGATTCCTCGGGAAATACGTGAACGACATGGAATCTCGGATGATCTGATAAGACTGTCAGTAGGAATTGAGGACGGGGATGATCTAATCGAAGATGTCTCCATCGCCTTGGAGAAAGTTTAGGCGGATCAACTACCAACGGCCGAAACGCGTTTGAAACGAGATCGTTTCAGCCTGTTTCTCCTATGGATGGCACCTATATTAGGTTAATAGGGAATCTATGGTGGAAATTGGTGGTTAATTATAATGAATATTCCGTGCAATCCTGCCTAAACAATGCATCACCTGGGTGAGTCATCTGATCATGATGGGATGAGTATGCTTTCTCCCTCATCTCTTCATTGTATAGATCGTGTATTGTGCTCTTAAGCATCATGTCTGTGCCTTTGTCGACAAGCTCAATAGCCCTCTGGGGTTCGCAACCAAAGTCAACCAGCCAATCGTTGCGGCTCGATGAATCCATGCCTACGGACATGGATGGGGGAGACCAGCAACAAGCCAACTCCTTCAGGGGTTGGCAGTTGACATCGAGCCACTCATAAAATAACATCGTATACTGCATTACTTACAGATTTGTCTGTATACCAAGTTTCTTTGCTACTGCGTTAAGCTTCATGTCAGCCGAGCAGAACGCATTTGCCCTCGCCTCAATGCAAGTTTCCAGCTGAATTGCATCTACAATGTATAAGTGTTTTTCAAGAACTGTCTTGACAGCCATTCTAATTATATGGCTACTGACAGGAAATATTTCAACTGAGGAGGACCTTTCAAGCGAGCCGAGTTCACTAAGCATCGTTTGAAATCGATCTCTTGCGTCAACACCAATTTTTCTAGAATACTTGTCAAAAACAACTGCTGCCTCACCAAGGTTGATCTCTGACAGGCAAATTACTGCCTCTCCGCGCTGAGCTAGATGGAAATAAGTGTCAGCTATGTTGCTGTTTTCCTCCTTAACGTATCTTTTGATCAGAATACTGGTATCAAGATAGACGCGAGATACGTTCATTTCTCATTTCCCTAACTTCTGTCTCTGAACACACTTTACCTGCGAGATCGGGTCTGTTCCTCTCCACTTCTTCCCCGCTCATGTATCGGCAATTGAGGCCTAGTTCCTTGCACATATCTTCAAGGATCTCAGATGAGGAGAGGGAGCGAAGTGATTTTTCTATGTAGTCACTGAGGGTCCTTCCTTTTTTCAATAAAGCCAGCTTTGCGTTATCCACTACTGGCCTCTCTATTGATACGGTTATTTTGGTTTTAACCATCTACCCGTATATACGGTTTCCCGTATTAAATTTTTCCAACAACAGGAACTTCAGACAGCAAATCATCAACAAGCTCCATTTGAGCCATAGAATTTAGGGATAAATATGTTGGTGACCTCCTCTCCCAACTTTCGCAGGGAGCATTGACCACCATATGCCTTATATCAAACCTCCCGGGTAGGGGGAGAATGCTCCAAGAAAGAGACTTTCACGAAAGAATGGATTGCCTATTATTCCGGATATGGTAGGAACAAATGCGGTATTGAACCCGACTACAGCCATTACAAGAAGCGCGGTTGCAGTTATTGCAACGGTTTTTCGGGAAACTGGACTCGAAGCTGTTTCCAAGTTCTCCGACCCCCCGGAAGCCTATTGCGACTGCCATGGCAAATATCAGCAGCGCTGCAATTATAACCCACATATTGTTTATGAGATAAGCCGAAACAGCAGTTCCTAAGACCTGACCAGGACTCAATAACATCCATCTTCCATGTATGGGGTGATCACTCTGCGATTTCTAAAGCTAAAGCCTTATTATGTATGGCTTGGAAAAATTAAAGGGTTATTTTGCAGTTGTATCTGGGAAGTCAATCCTTATCTGCCAGTCTCTCTTGTTCTGGATTACGGATGCATTGAGTCCAGCTGACCTTATGTAGGAAAGGTTCCTGTCAGCTTCTGCCTCAGACTGGCAGTGTATGAAGAGGGAGTCGTAACCAAGCTCAGGCATTTCCGCCTGTTTTCCGAACATATCCTTGATTTTCTCCAATGAACTGAGGAAATCAGGCTCGCTAACGTGGAAAGTTCCCTTCCTTATCCTTTCGATGCCTCTTTCCCTTAGGCTGGTGTAGACAAGGTTGTTTATCTTTCCAGATATCTGCCTTCCGGAAGGAGTCGTAAATCCGGTGACTGACATGAAACCACCAAAGAGGAGCGCAACTGCTCCAATGAACAGTGAGTTTACTATAATGAGATAAATGCCCAGAGCCAAGGCAAGAACGCCTATGACACTCCTGAATGCATGCACAATTTTCATAAATGAAAGCTGGCTAAAATACTTTTATCGGCGTCTAATATTGATGAACAAAAATACACAATACGCGGGACACTGGAATTCTCAAGTGATCCAGTATGCCATGAAGACGTCGTCGACGTAATTTCCATCGATCTTGAACTGCCTGGCCCTGATGCCTTCAATGGTGAACCCAATCTTCTTGTATACTTCGATGGCTTTTGTATTGGTGGAAAACACCTCAAGTCCTATCTTCTCTATGCCCTTAGATCGGGACCATTCTATGGCATTCTCTATGAGCCTGGTTCCATGCCCCTGTGACCTGTGACCGCTCCGGATCGCAATACCAAGCGAGGCTGTGTGCCGATTCTTCTTGTACATACCTCTCTGGAGCGTCAAAACTCCAACTATTTCTGATCCATAATCCAGGACAAGAGTAAGATCCTCTATATTCCTGAGCCGGTCCTGCTCTCCCCTTTCTGTCAGCAGGTAGTATTCACTGACAAGGAATACGCGTTCGTCCATAACGGACTGCATGCATTCTATAATTCCTCTTGCATCGGGAATGCGTGCCTCCCTGATGATATATTCCTGGGGGTCAAGAGACTTCTTTCTAAGCATTTTTCAGCACAGACAGCCTATTTCCTGGAAAGCATGCTCCTCAGACTCTGGTTCAGGTCGTTTATCTCCTCAACTACGTGCTCAGACTCTTCCAGAACCCTTTCCTTGCTATTTATGAAATCTGGGGAAATAATGGCGCCCTCCTTGGATGCGAGTATTATGTTGTCGTGCTCCAGCATCCGCAGGCTATACCTTATCTTATGCCTCGGTATGCCTGTCTCCTGAGAAATGCGTATTATTCCCTGAGGCTGTTCCTTGAGAAGATTCTCTATGATGGATATGTGTCTTCTTAAATTTGCTATGTCTCTGGTTATTTCTCTAAATATTGACTGGCCATCGTCGACCATAGCCCATCAGTTAAGAATGGGATATTAAATTATTGCCTCACGGATATATTTTTATTCCGTTATCGAATATTTCTACTTGGCCGCTTGAATTAACCAGTTCCAGTATCTTCTGATCCCTCTGAATTATGTATTCGTCAAAACGCTCCGGGTGTCTGGACTGTGCTTTGATCTTTACTGCATTGGATCTCAGCGAGATCTGGAGCTTGATCTCAAATTTTTTCCGTTCATCGAAATCAGAAAGATTCACGGTCTTGACCATTTAAGAATTGATTCTCCATCCGTTAATAAATATTTTCAGCCACTGACCCCTGCAAATTATTATTTTCATAGTGAGTATGAACCCATGCGATAGGTTTGGATCTGATAAAGTTCGATGAGTTCACCTACAAGATTCCGGTTATCCGGGATAGGGGCATGCGTGTTCCGGGCATCATATATTCCAGTGACAGTATGATGGAAACGCTGAAGGATGATCCAGCGCTGGAACAGGTGATAAACGTTGCCTCCCTTCCCGGGATAATCAAGGCATCCATTGCTATGCCGGACATCCATCTCGGTTATGGTTTTCCCATAGGCGGTGTTGCTGCCTTCGATTATGAATCGGGTATAATATCGCCCGGAGGCGTTGGATATGACATTAACTGCGGTGTCTCGCTGATGAGGATGGACGTAAAGTACGAGGAAATTTCGGCAAAAATACCTGATCTTGTAGAGGGTCTATTCCGGGCAATCCCGTCAGGGATGGGATCAAACTCAGCAGTCAAGCTGAGTTCCACCGACATGGATGAAGTTCTTCACTCCGGCCTCAAATGGGCCCTGGAAAATGGATATGCAACGGATGACGACATAGGATCAACAGAAGAGAATGGCACCATGATCGGTGTCAACACCGATAGCATTTCAAGCGAAGCTAAGGCGAGGGGAATGAAACAGATAGGGACGCTCGGTGCAGGAAATCATTTCCTGGAAATCCAGAGAATATCAGAGATATTCAACCCGGAGATTGCCGGATCGTTTGGACTTAATCTCAGCGGGCAGATAGCAGTAATGGTGCATACAGGATCTAGAGGACTGGGACACCAGGTCGCAACAGACTACATGAAGAAACTGAATGAAAATGTGCCGGGAAAGGTGGCATGCCAGAATGACAGGCAGCTCATTTCGGCCGAGATAAATTCCAGAATTGGCCAGGAATACATATCGGCGATGAAGGGGGCTGCGAATTTTGCTTTTGTCAACAGGCAGATAATCCTGAGCAGGGTGCGTGAAGTATTCGCTAAAACCCTGGGGAGGTCGCAGGAGGACCTTTCGATGAAGATAGTTTACGGTCTAGCGCATAACATCGCAAAAGTCGAGAAGCATAGTGTGGACGGAGAGGTCATGAATCTCATGGTTCACAGGAAGGGGGCAACCAGGTCCTTTCCAGCCGGATCTGATGCTGTTGGGAAAAAATTCATAAAGACGGGCCAACCCGTTCTTGTTCCCGGAGATATGGGAAGTGCATCATACGTCATGGTTGGATCCGAGAAATCAATGGAAGCAAGTTTTGGATCATCATGCCACGGAGCCGGGCGCTTGTTGAGCCGACAGAAATCACTGAAAAATTTCAATGACGCTTACGTGGAAAAGAAACTCCGGGAGGCGGGTGTTCTCGTCCGATCGGCATCGAGAAAAGTTCTTATCGAAGAGGCTCCGGGAAGCTACAAGGACATAGATGACGTTATTTCTGCTGTGGTCGGTGCCGGACTGGCTTCAAAAGTTGCCAGAAATGTTCCGGTGGGAGTGGTAAAGGGATGAGACTGAACGAAACGCATTCCCTGAGGGGAAAGGTGTACTGGGAAGGAAATTTTCTGGACGGCACTTTGCTTGCCAATGGCAAAGGCGTAGTATTTGAGGAAAGCAGCCACACATATACGTCTAAAGGAACAATCCTGCCTGTGCCTGTAAACTCACACACACATATTGGAGATTCCTTCATCGGATCTGAACCTACCGGGGATCTTCCCTCCATTGTTGGACCGGGGGGATTCAAGGAAAGAGAACTTGCTAATGGAAGCGACAAAATTGTGATGAATGGAATGCGGCGCACAATGGAATATATGATCAGGAACTCGTCTCCCGTTTTCATAGATTTCAGGGAGTCTGGAGTGAAAGGGGTGCAGTTGATTAAAAAATCAACTCCTGCCTCCGTCTTTCCTATCATACTCTCCAGAGGCAATACCAGGGAAGAGGCTGAATCCGCCATTGAGGTTTCGGACGGCTTGGGGATCAGCGCTGAAAGAGACGCTGATCACTCACTAATCTCTTTTTCCTCGAGACTGGCAAAAGAACGGGACAAGATATTTTCAATCCATGCAAGTGAGTGGGTGCGGGAAGACATGGATTATGTCCTCTCTTTGAGCCCTGATTTCATAGTTCATTCCATCGAAGCCGATTCCAATGATCTTGATCGCATTTCCCGAATGAAGATTCCCGTTGCAGTAACGCCGAGATCGAACTATTTCTATGGAAAGAAACCAGATTATTCAAAATTCCTTGATCATGAGATAGATATGATGCTGGGAACGGACAATGTCATGGTTTCCACCCCGGACATCTACGCGGAGATGGACTTCATGTACAAGGTGCAGAAGACATTTAATCGTATCTCCCCGGAACAGATCGTGAAAATGGTGTTCCTGAACCCCCACAGGCACCTGAAAAAGTTTCTGGTTAACACCAACGCACTTTTCCTGCATTTTCCGGAGAAGACTTTATCGTATTATGAAATAGTAACAAAAGCGAACCTCCATGATAAGAAAATTGTCAAAATCTGCAACACAGAAAAAACACAATGAGGTGCCTCTGATGCCAATGCCCATCGCAGCGAGAATTTTGGATTGGGAGGGGTTGTCGGACACGAATATTTATATCAAAAGATTTCCTTAGCCCCTAACACGAGAGGAAGATCAGATTGAAAAGGTTTCAACTATTAGCTGTATTTATAGCAATGACAATGATTGGAAGCGCATTCCTGGCCGCAGGAACGGCTGGAGCGTCCAGTCCACAGACGGGCCCGCTAAGCTTTAATGTTGTTTATGTTGGGGGCGGAACACATGCCCCGGCTAACAGCAGCACCCAGGTGATGCTTGAAACCCCCAGCGGCCAGCTCATATCGTCTGCTACCGGGTCTTCCGTTACGTTCTCACCATTGTATTATGGCAATTACACTGTTGTAGTACCTGCACAGTATCTGACTGATTCTGCCCTTCAGGGACGTTTTGTAGTGGTCAACCAGACATTTCATAATGTGACCCTGAAGAGTAAAGGCTCGTCAAGCATGGAGCTAAATGTGTCGGTGGAACCAACACATAAGGTTAATGTCTTGGTTGAAAACCTGAGTTCTGGAAGCGCATCAGTTTCCTTCAAGAGCCTTCAGGGGTTTGAGTTCAACAGTGCATCTGTATCAGCAGCGTCAAACAGCACAAATCTGTCCCTCCCATCAAAATTCTTTGCAATAATCTCCTACGGGGGCGCATCGTACACATACCTGGAAACAAACGTTGGAAATTCGCTGAAACTGAACATATATAATGGCACAGCTGTCAGCGGTTTTGTCTCGGCAGGCAAAGGCGCTAAGATAAACACCGTTTATGTAACGATAATCAACGGTACAGATCACAACTATACCACAACGCAGTTCACTGGAAACAGCTTCACGGTTTATTCTCCCAATTGGAACAATGAATTCCTGATAGTGAGTTCACCGGGATACAACTCATCGCAGTACCAGGGGAAGAGCCTGGTTGGAGGTGAATATCTATCTAACGTGGTACTCCAGCCAGCAAGCAGCAGCATTTATTACAATTACAGCATATCCGGGAATCTCCAGAAGTTAAACCTGAGCATAACCTACAGGATCGGAAATGATACGGCAATCCCGCAACTTGCAAACTCAAGCGTGGGTTCACTTTACTGGCAGTGGAACATTGATTCGCTAAGCGCTGCCTATGTTGACGGATATATAAATTCAACCGTGGCCAACTATACTGCCAACAGCTTC
>DAICSO010000129.1:0-676 GCA_027368075.1 bacterium | reverse complement strand
TAATAAGGTGTTTTGGTTTTTTCCACAAGGTGGTGCATTACTGAGGAAACTTCAATGGAATCTGCAGGAACGATAACCCTCATATTGGGTAAACCGCACATTATACCCGTGTCCTCAATGATCTGGTGGGTAGCACCATCCTCACCCACGGTGATTCCCGGATGTGTCACCACAAATTTCACGTCAATGTTGTTGTAGCAGACAGACTGCCTGATCTGTTCATAGGTTCTTGTAAGGAATACCGCGAAGGTGGACACGAATGCTTTCTTCCCACTTAATGCCAGGCCTGCAGCTGCAGTCACCATGGATTGCTCTGAAATTCCCATGTTGAAGAATCTGTCAGGGAATTTCTTTCCAAATGCCTGAGTTTTGGTGGAAGAAGACAGATCGGCATCCAGGACCACGATCTCAGGATGCTTTGCACCCAGCTCCACCAGCATCTCTCCGTATTTTTCCCTTAAGCTTTCTGATACCATCAGAGATCACGTATCTCCTTGATTGCCTTTTCAAACTCTTCCTGGTTTGCAGGTGGTGATCCGTGGTATTTTGCCGTATTTTCCATGTAACTTACCCCCTTTCCCTTGATGGGTGCAAACAAATACAAGGTTTCAAACCTCATTGCCATTCTTGACAGAAACCGTGTCCAGCTTGACGATATGACAGAGAACGTGATGCC
>DAICSO010000128.1:0-678 GCA_027368075.1 bacterium | reverse complement strand
GAAAATGGACCCAATAATTTACGCAAATATAGAAGAGGCAAAAAATCCGAAAATTTTCCCTCCCAATGGTATTACTAACAACGAAGACGCGATATCATACATAGAAAAGAGGTTTGCCGCAGGACAGGCAAAGGAATTCAGGGAGAAGAAAGTTTCGCAGATGCTTGACAAGTCACTGTTGCCGCATCTCGGGGACACAGATGCAGACAGGCTGAAGAAGGCAATATACCTGGGAAGAATGGCCAGATCATTGCTGGAACTTAACCTCGGGCTCAGGAAAGAGGATGACAAAGATCACCTTGCAAACAAGAGAATAAAACTGGCTGGAGACTTGCTGGATGAGCTATTCAGGAATGCATTCCAGTCTGTATTGAAGGATCTTAAATACCAGCTTGAGAGAACATATAACCGGAAGAAGGGCATAAGGCTTCGACCGGCAGTAAGGCAGGACCTTCTTACCCAGAAAATTCTGCATGCAATGGCAACAGGAAACTGGATAGGTGGAAGAACGGGTGTTTCGCAGCTTTTGGACAGGGTATCTAACGTCAGCACCCTGAGCCACCTGAGGAGGATCATATCTCCCCTGACCAGATCCCAGCCGCATTTCGAGGCAAGGGATCTTCACCCCACACAGTGGGGAAGGATTTGTCCGAATGAAACCCCAGAGGGCCAGAACTG
>DAICSO010000127.1:0-682 GCA_027368075.1 bacterium | reverse complement strand
AGGAGAAATGTACAAACCTGATGTAGCCCTGCTTCCAATAGGCGGGCACTACACCATGGGCCCGCACGAGGCAGCTGTGGCCGCCGGAATGATAAAAGCACGAAACGTGGTTCCCATGCACTACAACACCTTTGACCTGATAAAACAGGATCCTATGGAGTTCAAAACAGAAGCGGAAAAGAACCAGAACGTAAAAGTGAGCGTAATGAAAGTTGAAGAGGAGCTTACCTTTGATAAAACTAGACGCTGATGAAGAGTATCTGTATAAATTCCTTGGAACAAAGAAAGAAGCTTTCGAGAAGGCCATGGAAGAGGCTTCAGTAATTGTTGACTACGTTGACACAAAGATCGGCGGAAAGGAGTACTGGCAGGTCTCCTATGATGAGCTCCAGATCATCTATGCATGTGTAAAGCTTAAGCGCCCGAAACTGGTAGCTGAAACGGGAGTTGGCCCTGGAACAACCACTACGGCGATACTGAGTGCGATGCGCGGAACTGATGGAATGCTCATAAGTTTTGATCTAGGCGTAAAATACGGAGATGAGAAAGTGGATCTTCCCGTCGGGTGGGTGATACCTGAGAATCTCAAGTCTGGATGGAAACTCGTTATCGGAGATTCCAGGAAGACTCTGGAAAACGCGCTCAAGTCCTACGAAAATATTAATATTTTCTTCCACGACTC
>DAICSO010000126.1:0-709 GCA_027368075.1 bacterium | reverse complement strand
TCCGAGTGGAATAAACTGGACATTAACGGGTATGAACATTTCAGAAAAAACAGGATGCTGCAGTAGATTACCACTTTTCTCGACTGTGAAGGACATTTAGTCTACCATGAAAGCGATTTATACATTGTAGCATTCACCATTAAACGGACATGAGTAAGAATATATATGAGCCTGTGGACACGGGAATCACCATGCAGGACATCGCGAAGGACACCCTCGAATTCTGGAAATCAAACGATATTCCAGAGAAGAATATCAACAGTGCAAGGGGAAGCAGTGATTTTTATTTCCTGGAAGGCCCACCAACCGCAAACGGGCGGCCGCATGTCGGTCACCTCAGCACTTTTACTGTCAAGGATACAGTGCTCCGTTACAAATACATGAACAACTACAGGATAAGACGCCGCACCGGCGGATGGGATTGTCATGGACTGCCTGTGGAACTTGAGGCTGAAAAGCATTTTGGCTTCAAGACCAAAAGGGAAATTGAGGAGTATGGAATAGAGGCATTCAATCGGTACTGCAGGGAAAGTGTCTTCCGTTACATAGAGGAATGGGAAGAGGTGAGTCAACTTTCCGGAAAATGGCTGGATTCAAAGAATGCATATGTTACCCTGCGAAATGAGTACATGGAAAGCGAATGGTGGGCTCTCAGCAGCATGTTCAAATCTGGAATGCTTTACAAGAGTTACAAGATTGTTCCCTACTG
>DAICSO010000125.1:0-750 GCA_027368075.1 bacterium | reverse complement strand
CTCTGGACGGGAGAAGCAATAAATGTTAGCCGAACCATCAGGGAGATGGAACGTGCAGGCGTTTCTGCAGTACACATTGAGGACCAGGTGCTGCCCAAGAAGTGCGGGCAGCTTAACGGGAAGCGTATAGTCGGTACTGATGAAATGACAAGCAAGATAAGGGCGGCAGTCGATGCACGGAAAAATCCAGACTTTGTCATAATAGCCAGGACAGACGCAAGGTCGGTCAACGGGCTGGATGATGCGATCGATAGGGCGAATGCATATTTTGAAGCGGGTTCAGACGTTGTTTTTACGGAAGCCCTCGAAACCAGGGAGGAGTTCAGGACGTTTGCCAGAAAGGCAAGGGGACCGCTGATGGCAAACATGACAGAATTCGGTAAGAGTCCCCTTCTGTCCGTGGATGAACTGAAAGAGGCTGGATACCGTATGGTTATCTTTCCGCTCACGGCATTCCGGGCATTCCTGAAGACAGCAGCGGAAACCTATTCCGACCTTTTCAGGAATGGCACACAGCGGGATTTTATGGACAGGATAATGACGCGAGAGGACTTCTACAGCATAATAGGATATGACAATTACGAGAGGGAGGATAGGGAACTGGCGGGCAGGACAAGAAAATCGCAGCGCTGAAATTTATATCATGATTCAAGGAATAGGTATATGGAATGCCTTCATTCTGCCTGCGGATAATCTGATCCTTGAGAATGCGTGATCAGGCGATTTAATTCCTGTTAAAATGCCCTTATC
>DAICSO010000124.1:0-777 GCA_027368075.1 bacterium | reverse complement strand
CCCACTGTTCTGATCTCCCTGACCATTCCGGAATTCCTTGAATGTGGATACCATGAATCCTCTCCAATGTCCCTGAGGCGAAGATATGCAGCTATCTGGCCTGACGGACCTTCCATGGAGAGAAAAATCTCTTTCCTTCCCGCAGCCTGGAAATCAATCCTGTGCATTGACAGATCTCCGGTCTCAGTTTCAATGAAACCTACCTCCCTTCCACGGATCTCTTTGCTGGTTATTCCCTGATCGGCCAGCATTTTGTCCACAATATTCCTTATGTCGCTCCTCTTTACACCGGCATCAATAAAATTCACCGGAATATCCCTCTGCATCCTCTGTACCCTGATCCAGGGGGGCATCTCTTTCATGAATTCGGCAATCAATGAAGCGGCCTCTTCTGTCTCCATGGGCTTATACTGCCCTTCCTGCCATAAATTGTAGAGTTTTGTCCCCTTTACCACAAGGGTGGGATATATCTTCAGCATATCCGGCATAAATCTTGAATCGGATATCATCTGCCTGAAACTCTTGAGATCCATCTGGTAGTCTGTCCCATACATCCCCGGCATGAGATGATATAGTATCTTCAGGCCTGCATCCCGGGCCAAAGCAGTAGACTTGACAATTTCCTCAATTCCATGCCCCCTGTGATTTATCTGAAGCACATGTTCATCCAGTATCTGAACGCCGAGTTCCACCTTGGTGGTTCCGTAAGAAAGCGCAAGTTCTATATCCTTCTCCATGAACCAGTCTGGCTTGGTTTCCACCGTTAAACCTATACAT
>DAICSO010000123.1:0-799 GCA_027368075.1 bacterium | reverse complement strand
TCTATTTGCGCTGGGATGGTTCAGCCTCAGCTTTTCATTCCCTCTCCTTGCCATTCGTTATGATTTTGACTACACCATGACTGGGTTCCTGGGCTTCCTTGTCGCCTATCCCTTTGTTATTGCAGCACTGATAGATATGTACTCGAGCGACAGGGTGATGAACATGCAGATAGTCATCATACCCTTCCTGATGTCCATACTGGCCATAATCTTCATATTTCAGTCGAAGGGATTCATCGTAATACTGATAGCAATCACGGACTTGATGGAGGCATTTTACTGGGTTTCAATGGAGATGCTCCTTGGATCCGGGGGCGAGAATCTTGAAGCCGAGAAGTATTCCACAGCGTGGGGTGTTCCAAGTGCCATAATGCCTCTGGCAGCAGGGATCATCATCCAGTCACTTGGTTTCAGAGTTCTGTTCTTCACATCATTCATATTCATGGCAGCAGGTTCATTTTTTCGGCCGAAGTATAAAGCCAATATCAAGGAAACCGCAGGTAATGGCTTCGACCTCAGGTTTATTGTGCCGATGATCTTCAACGGAATTGCAGCTGGTTTTGTCTCATATGTACTTGTTCCAATATTGAGGATACAGGGCGTAAGTTACGTCCTTATAGGCTTGGCGGTCACTATTCTCGGTGTCTCTTCCGCTGCTGGGTTCGTGCTGATGAATTTCACAGGGAAGAGGAATATATACACAACATCCTCAATATCATGCCTTCTGCTTGCCCTGCCGCTTTTTGTGGGGTTCACAGGTAACCTTCTCCCAATAATGATAATATTGGTTGGTACAGGG
>DAICSO010000122.1:0-821 GCA_027368075.1 bacterium | reverse complement strand
GCGATTCCGCGATTGCGGATATTGATGGCAGCATTGAGATCCCTGTCCATGGTGAGACCACATGCATTGCAGTGGTATATGCGATCGGACAGTTCCAGGTCTTCCTTTATGTTTCCACACCTGGAGCATTCCCGGGATGTGTGTCTGGGATCAACCAGTACAACAAAAGCACCGGCACTTTCAGCCTTGTACCCCGTGTACTGGACGATCTTATCCCATGCTGCATCCGCTATGCTCTTCGCCAGATGGTGATTCTTCACCATTCCTGCTATGTTCAGGTTCTCGAAAACAATGAGATCATGTTCTTTCACCAAGGCGTTGGAGAGCTTGTGTGAGAAATCATTCCGCTGCCTCTCTATCTTCCTGTGTATTTTCGCAACCTTCTTCCTTGCCCTTGTCCTGTTCCCCGACCCTTTCATCTTCCGTGAAAGGTCTTTCTGTGCCCTCTTAAGCTTCTTCTCCGATTCCCTGAGTAACTTCGGTGGATCGACCTGAACGCCATCACTGGTAGTGATGATCGCCTTCAAACCGAGATCAATGCCGACGGGGATCGTGAAATCAGGACAGGGCCGCTCTATGTTGTAGGCCCGCACATCAGCACTGTAGCCTTTCTGCATGTCCACGGTGATGGTAATGAACCAGTCACCCACACGATCACGCTTTATTGAAAGTGTCTTGATGTCTCCGCTGATCGGGCGATGCAGGAACATCCTAACTTCGCCGATTTTCGACAGCATCACATGACCGTTATCCAGTATCCTGAATCCAGACTGCGGGTAGGTGATGGAATTGTACCTGTCTTTAGATTTGAATCTTGGAAA
>DAICSO010000121.1:0-849 GCA_027368075.1 bacterium | reverse complement strand
TGGATGGTGGAATTGTCTCCAGACGGGCAGATTAACCTATCAAAAAGATCAGTTATAGATTTATTTCGGATGAGATCAGTATCGCAGGAAAGATTGATTAGAAAAATAGGTAAAGTGACAGATGTTCAATTTCAAAAAATCCTGGAAGCAATAAAGATAGTTTTTGGGATTTATTAATTCTGCCATTATTTGAGTAAATTAATTACTGTTATACTTAAATGAAAATTTGACGTGAAAGAATGTTTTCCTGATCTATGCATAATGCGATTTGCGGGCATTTCTGCATTACAAATCATTAAGAAAAAGCATCCCTCTTTCTATTTCGTTTTGAATACTTTTAATATACTTCACATAAATGTAGGACACCATTGCGGAGGTTGTCGAGCTAGGCTAAAGGCGATGGATTTAGGGTCCATTCCCGTAGGGGTTCGCCGGTTCGAATCCGGCCCTCCGCATATTAATTATTGATCAAACATTTTGCTGGCCCTAAAAGCACAGAATAATGACAGTTTTACTTGGAGAGAACAATGGATCCTTATTCGATAACGGGTTAATCAACTAATCTTAATTGTGACTTATCAGGGTTCCATAAACGTTCTAAGAAACGTGGATCACTTAACCCGATATCCGGAGCTTTAATCATTCGCTGTACGCGATTACATCAATTATTTCTTAGAAAACCAAAAATAAGCAGGTTGTCATATTCAATAGTTAAGCACTTTCACTTCTATCCCGGCAATTTTGTCTAGCCCCTTGAAGTCCTGATCATTTGTTACCAGCTTAACTCTGTTCTCTACGCATATTCCAAGGATGAGAATATCCAGTTCATTTATCTGTGCTTTTATGGCC
>DAICSO010000120.1:0-873 GCA_027368075.1 bacterium | reverse complement strand
TCTCCGATAATATCCAAACAATGGTGGAAATCCGTGCAGAATTCTGATGAAAAACAACCTGAAAAAGTGGCTGGCAATCGTAAAACTGGCAATTACGCAAGGTATACACTGAAATGGAGAGGTTCTGGGAAGGTATCGACAACGCAGTATGCTCTGTATGCCGTACAGATGGCAGTTGTCATTCTACTGTCATATCTCGGTGCTCTATACACGCCGGTCGTTGGTCCAGGCATTGGGTTCCTATACTGGGCGTATCCATTTTTTGTTATTTTCACGCTCTGGTGGGGAATATGGGGGATACTTGGTGCGTGGGTAGGAAGCGTTGTTGGAGCCGGGTTGCTCACTGGCCTGCCGCCAATTCCCGCGTTGGGTTTCAGCATAGGGGACTTCATCCCGGCACTCTTGATATTCCTTCTTTACAGGGGATATCTTTCAAAGCATGGTGTGGACCCTCTTGGCAGGGACATACTGAAGAATGCAAAGGCGGCGTTCTGGTTCATTTTCTGGGTTATGGGGCTCACAAATATCATTGGTGGGCTCTGGGGAGTCTGGGTACTCGTTCAGCTTGGTTTCGTTCCTGCTAACGCCTACTGGCTCGGAGCCGGACTCTGGATACTCGGGGACGCCATAGTGCTCGTTATAGCGCCTTTCCTCGCAACCACTATAACTCCTATTGTTGAAAGATACGGTCTGGTAAACACTGGCTGGGTAACCTGAAGGTTACAAGCCCTTAATTTTTTGAAAGTTAATCAGGAATAGTCATTATTGTTTGTTCCGTGGCTGGCTTTGGAATAAGAGAAGTTTTAACACTTGTGAGCGGGAATTCCCCCCCTCGCAAGATGCGGGATGAAAGCGAACAGAAAAATATATAAT
>DAICSO010000011.1:0-28461 GCA_027368075.1 bacterium | reverse complement strand
GTTAATAATATACGCATTCAGTGCCACCACTATGAAAGCAACTATAGCGGTCAGTGGGAGTGAACCCAATGCAAATACAGCCGCACCAGTCATTGTAGCTACCGCTGCACCAGCCGGAGCAGACGCAGCGATCCCCTGGAAAACCACACTTCTCACTGAGAGTGCATCCTTCTTTAAGCCTCTAGTCCGCGGGCTTTTATTAGCAGAATCTGCCATAGCCAACTTTAAGGGATGCCTATATAAAAAAGTTAATTATAAGATAGTGCTACAAGTTGACATGCATCATCAATTCATGCACATGGATTATCTGTTCTGTTCAATGATCTCGAACGTTTTCATGGCCAGTAGATGAAGTGCATCCCGACATATCTTCTCACTTTCAGTGAGAAAAGAGTATGAAAGCGGCTAGGAATCCAAGTATTGCCCCGGTGTTTATGTATGGCAATCCAGGTGCAGGCTTCTCGACGTTGGTAAAAAATAACAGGAACATCGCAGCCAGCACCCCGATCATCGTGAAAAGCACAAAGTAGAACCAGTTGACTGGATAGCTGTATGTGAAAGCTGATACAACAAGTATGCTCGGCATTGCTATATCGCCAAATCCAAGCATCATCGCGCCATGCTCCCCCCTTCCTGCGAATGTTATGTCATTGAGTTTTGTGCCTCTCCTCGAAGGTATGACAAAGAGCAGCGGCAAGTTTTCGTCCACTGCAGCCTCGGCAAGAGCTATCATATGCTTGGTCTTGTAAACAGATATGTAGTCATACACGGCGAATATTATAAGAAGTGCCACAGCTGCCCATATGCCAACGATCACTCCCCATACGGAAGAAACTCCGGCAACAAGCATGATGCCGGATGCGTCGACAACATACCATTCATTTCTGAACGCCAGCAGGTAAAGAAAGAGGAGCGGAAGAACTATTACGATTGCAAGGGAAATCACGTTGAATTCAAACAGTGTGTCAGCGATGTAGGCTGCAATCGGCACTGAAATTATGAGTGACACGTAGAAGACAACGTAAGTTACCATGAGTATGAATATCCACTTCAGGAACCGCACTTTTCTCTTTCTTGCAAGAAATATGACTGCAAATGAAAACACTATTATTAGCGGTATAAAAATCAGAACATTGCCTATGCCGCCAGTTGTGCTGGTCGCCTTGATTCCAGCATCCTGTATTATCAACTGTTCAGAGACATATATCGCAAACAGGGAAGACGCGACGAATATGATCATCGCCGAGATCTCAGGAACTATTCTTCTTATTTTTCTCACCCTTTTTCTTTTTTCCATTATATTCGCAGTCGATCTTTGGGCAGAATTTCCATTTCCTTCCCTTTCCTGTCATTATTATCAGAGGAGCTGAACAATATTGGCATTTTTCCCCAGTCAATGAAAGAACGCCCATCTGGGGAAGGGCGTAAGTAACCTTGCAGTCAGGGTAGTTGGAGCATCCAAGGAACCGCTTCCCGTATCTAGACTGCCTGACAACAAGGCTACCCCCGTCCGAGGGGCATTCCCCAAAGGAATCCTTTGTCCGGTTGAAATCACATTTTGGGTTGATGCATCTGATATCCGGTGACTGGCCCTTCCTTATGACCTTTATCTTGGGGAGTGAGCAGATTGGGCATCTATCTTCCAGCAGTTGTATGAGGGACCTTCCAGGCATGTTGAAGTTTATCCTGCAGCTCTCATCCTCGCACTTTACCGTGTAGAAATCCCTGTTCTTCAATAGTATGATATTTTTGTCGTGAAATGGACATTTTCCCAGTATCTCTCCCCTTTTCAGAGACACGTTTATGGTATCCTTAATGTCACTTTCCCTGTCCTTGAAATCAGACAGAACCGAGTGAAGCATTGATCTCGATTGTGCAACCACATCCTCCTTCTTCATCTCTTTCCCAGCGATCCTGTCCATTTCCCCCTCAAGTTCGGCAGTCATCTCCGGTTCTGATATTCTGGACTTTACCGTCGTTACAGAATCTATAAGACCAATTCCCAGGTTTGTTGGCTTCACTGGATTGCCTTCTATGAATCCCCTATCCTGAAGCTTGCCGATTATGTCATGTCTTGTGCTCTTGGTGCCCAGGGAGAGTTCTTCCATGGTTTTCAGGAGTGAGGCCATGTCATACCGCCTGGGTGGTTTTGTTTCCTCCTTTACCATGTTCCACTCTGTTGCTTTAACAGTCTCTCCACTTTCAAGATCTGGATGGTAGAATTCCTCTATCCTTCTGTATGGATAAAGTTCAAGCCATCCAGGATTGGTTATTCTTACACCTCTGGTTTTGAAATTATGCTCTCCGATGGTGATTAGTGCTTCCTTGATCTCCCTTTCGCCAGCGATGTAAAGCGTGGCAAGGAACCGCCTGAGGATAAGCTCGTATATCTTCGCGTAATCGCCTTTCAGGACACCCTTCTTCACAGCATTGACAGGATATATAGGAGGGTGATCCATGGCTTCGATTCTTCCTCTGGACGGTACGATTTTTTCCTGGGAAAGAACCTTCTTCACAACCTCGGAAAACTCGGAACCCACCAGCTTGTTAAGGACGGACCTAAGCGATATGGATCTCTGGTAGACAGTGTTATCTGTTCTCGGGTAACTTATGTAGCCTCTGGTGTAAAGGAGTTCCGCTATTGACATAGCCTTGGCTGGTGGGACTCCTATCCTGGACGCTTCCCTCAGAAAGTCCGTTGTATTGAATGGGGGAGGTTTGCCGATTCTTTCCAGGTGTTTTTCAAATTCCTTAGTAACACCGTCTTTTCCGTTTATTGCATTGAATATATTCCTTGCAGTTTCCTCTTCCCTGATATTGCCGCCTTCGTGCTCCCCCTGAAATGCACCTTTCTTGAAAAAAGTCACGAGTATTCTCCAGTAAGGTTCAGGCTTGAACTCCATTATCTCTTTCTCCCTCTTGACTATGAGTGCAAGTGTGGGAGTCTGAACTCTGCCGATAGAAAGGAAATTTTTTCCATACCGGTGAGCAGCCAGGGAAAAAAACCTTGTCAGAACAGCTCCCCATATAAGGTCGATCTCCTCTCTTGCCTCTGCGGAGTCTGCCAGGTTGTAGTCCACTGTTATTGGATCAGAGAAAGCCTGCCTTATCTCCTCTCCGGTAAGTGCACTGAATTTCGACCTGAGAATCTGCGGTTTCCGGTCCAGATGCCTGATCTCGCTGAGTATAATATCGAGAGCTTCAACTCCTATCAGTTCCCCCTCGCGGTCATAGTCGGTGGCGATTATTATCCTGTCAGCTTCTGGGGCAAAGTGTTTCAGTGTGTTGTAAGCCGTCCTGTTCTTCACGTTCTTCAATATCTTAGAATCTACCAGCGTTGAGAGATTCACAGACTTCCAGTCATTCATCTCCTTCGGGAAGTCTATCTCTATTATATGCCCGCTCAATGGTATGACCACTGTGCGGTCTCCTTCTCCGAATTCTATATAACTGAGACCCTTAGCTTTTTTCTGCTTTGAACTACCATCAGAGAGGAAATATGAAATTCTCCTGGCGGCATCCGCCTTCTCTGCTATTATCAGCGTTAAAGTCAAAACTCAGCACTCCAGATACTTAGTTAAATGCATGGCCACACGGCAGCAGCTTCCTGTTCTACTATGCAATAACCAGCGGAACTAAAGTTGGTGTACATCTGAACCCCACTGTTATTTGCCAGGTACAGGCATTTACTCGGATCGCACGAACCCTATAACCTCAGCATTTTTGCTGTCGATATAACGGTTTCGCTATTTTTGGCAAATCGAAAAAAAATTGTTTGTGAAAAAGGAGGGCTACTGCCCTGCGATTTTCTTAAGTCTCTCAGAAAGTTCTTTAAGCTTATCAGAGAACGGCTTGATCTTCTCGGCATCGGAGGTCTTCAGATCTTCCATGTAAGACAGGTAGCTTCCTATCTCGGCTAATATGTCCTCGACGCTTCTCGGGTTGTGACCACCGAACATCCCACTAAACCCGGCGTTTGCCTTTCCCTCCTTTGTGAGTTCGTACCTTCCATCCTCTTTCTTTACGATGAGTCCTTCATCGGAAAGACTCTCAAGTAGAGGATATATTGACCCCGGAGATGGCTTCCAGAACCCCATGCTGCTTGATTCGATTTCATTCATTATCTCTGCTCCGTTCATGGGCCGATCCCTGAGAAGATAAAATACCCAGTATCTCAACCCGCCCCTTGCTCTATGCATTCCTCTCATTCCTTGATACATTTCTGCACCTCGATATCGTTTTACCGATATCGGATAAGCGATACCGAATATATTAACTTTTACCCTCTGCTGGAGAGTGCGCTGCAAGCTCTAAATAGGTACTTGGAATGAATAGTAGATAAAGCACAATGGAAATATCATCTCACGGCATAAATATAGAAGTCTGCCCCGGGGTCTACCCGCCTGCTGAGGATACATTTCTAGTCGTGGATCACGCAACTGTTGGACCCACGCTCCTGGAGATCGGCACCGGATCAGGTTTAATATCAATCTATTATTCCAAAATGGGGATACGCGTCTCAGCATGTGACATCAGTCCTGCTGCCGTTGCATGTACAAGAGCGAACGCCGATCGGAACAACACCCATATCAATGCGTTCGTTTCTGATCTTTTCGCTGAAGTCCATGGAAAATATGACACCATAATTTTCAACCCACCGTATCTGCCTGCTGCTGATGAGGTTGAGGATGCAATACAGTGGAACGGAGGCAGGGATGGTTTTGCAGTGGTTCGCCCCTTCCTCGATTCCGCTCACAGGTTCCTGAACAGCGAAGGGAACATTTTCATTGTACTCTCAACGCTGACGGACTATCAGACGCTGAAGCTGGAATATTCGAATTATTCCTTCGATCTCGTAGCATCCGAGTCATTTTTCTTCGAGAGGATCCTGCTCTTCTCACTCAGGGCTAAATAGGAAAATATCCCCGATAATGCTGTTCCAGAGATTTGCATGGGTTGTACTTTTTCTCAGATAAGTGCCGATATTTTCGTGTGCTAAAGTTTATTGCTTATACAATGATAGTGCACTGGGTGCATATGGCTGATCTAGCTGAGATATTGATCATGGATCATCTTGCTATAAGGAACGCCAGATGGATAGTTGATAAACCCTACGATTCAGAGGCATTCACACGTTTTCGCTCCTTTGTGAAGGCCTGCCACATTGAGGTGGAAGAGAAAATCTGTTTTCCAATTCTTGAATCTTATTCGTTTCCTGATGCAAAACAGTTCAGGGAGAGAGCAGAAAGGATAAAAGCAGATCACAAGCTTATTGATACGCTGGCACTGAACATAATACAATGGGGTGAAAGTGGAAATACACATCTGATTTCTGAGAGGATACCTCTCTTCTTCAGGCTTCTGGTTGATCATAACGCGAGTGAAGAAACGGATCTGTTCCCAAGGTGGCACAGCATTGATAGCCTGGAAATGAAGTCATCCGTCAGGGATGCTCGGTCCATAATCGAATCATTTGGTGTGAAAGAATACATGACTGCCGTCGGCATTAATGAAAGTGCCTTCAGCTATCTTTTCAGATCTGGTGTTTAACCGGGGCTATTTCCTGAAATTTTTTTCAAGAATGGGAAGATTTTCCTCAAGCTTCACCGAAACTTCCTTCTTTTCACGCTCCGGCAAATATGCTTCAACGAGCCCAAATAGCCCATTCTCCTCCTTGTATATATGCTGCAGCAGTGTTCTCGCAATAACTCCGCATTTCCCGGATAGTTCATCCGGCGTGATCTGAACTTCCTCATCGGCCTCATTCAAGTTGGGCCTGTAAATAAGCTGTCTCTCCCGCCTGATAGTCTGGTGTTCTCCGGAAATCACCCTGATGGGTTCCTCAAAATCAAGGTATTTTTTCAGGTAGGGGCGGAAAATAGGTATAAGAAAATTGTCCTCAAGCGGAAAATGCACGCTTATCGAGTAATCAACGTGTTCAAGGAACTTCTTGATGTCAATGCTGTTATCTAGGTACCCCTCTGCAAACTCTACAGTTATAATGTGCTGGTCCCTGAGCAGCTGCGTAGCGATCGATCCCTTGAAGGAAAGGGAGTCTTTCAGGCTCATAATCTATAAAACTTAAAATCATAATTAAATGTTTCCCGGCTCCCTGATCCATAAAACTATGACTAGTAATGCTCATGGTGCAAGTAGGGATTTAGGGCTATATCATTGCGGTTAACTTTATCCACCACTTGGCGCTAAATGGTCGTGAGAAGGATGGACGTTAGGTATTACATGATGGGTGATCATCAAGAAACCAATGATCTCATTGAAAAACTAATCTCGCAGGCAAGTCTGCAGGGCAATACTGATCTTAGCTTGATAGACTCCATGCTCAGGAGGCATATATTCATCGAGGAAACCATACTGTTCCCCAGGCTCTCTGCGGAAATGCTGGAAGACGTGCAGTATCTTGAAAAGGAACACGGGGAAGTATTCAGGCTCCTTAATTCTATATTAAGTTCCGCAAACGAAAAACAACTACATATGCTCTTGGGTACCCTTCTGGATCTGCTACTTGAACACAATTCCTACGAGGAATCCTTCATATATGACTATTACCAAAATGAAGAAGCAAAGGCATTAATCGAACTCGGAGATCCTCCAAAGCACTGGAAATGCAATGCTTTAGCAGATCATTAGCTATGAAATCGACATTTTCCAGGCCATGAATGAAATATTAGGTAGCTGTCACAGTTGCATGCAGGTCTCCAACCCTGGCTCTCCCAGGGCAGACCTTCGAACATTAGTTCATATAATTCTGACTCTCATAAGTGTCTCGCGTTTATAGTACCCTAATGTGTTGTGCTTTATACTGGGGATCGCATTTTCCTTTGTCTTCTGGAAGCCATTTTATTTCTACTGAGGGAAGATCGGCTCTGCTATAGTTCATGAAATTACTTTTTTAAATTCATTCCAACTATGACTCGATAAATTTCAGGTTCTGCAGATACTCCCTGGCTTCCAATGCTGCCTTTGCTCCGCTAGCTGCAGCTGTTACTGCTTGCCTGTATCTCCTATCTCCGACGTCTCCAGCAGCGAAGACGCCCTCAATGTTAGTCTTAACTTCTTTTTTGGTAAGTACGTATCCTTGATTGTCAAGAGCCAGGCTACCAACAAGATACTTGGTATTTGGGATGTTGCCAATAGCCAGGAATACACCGTCCACTTCTTTCACTGCGGCTTCACCGGTTGCGGAATCAATCAGTTTTACACCAGTCACCCTAGAGCTTCCTAGTATTTCATCTACGGTTGAATTCCATATGATTCTAATTCTCGAATCCGACATCACTCTTTCCTGCATTATCTTACTAGCCCTGAATCTCGAGTTCCTGTGCACAATCGTGACACTCCTTGCGAACTTTGCCAGAAAGATAGAGTCTTCCATAGCAGTATCACCACCACCAACAACCAATACATTCCTGTTCTTAAAAAATGGAGCATCACAAGTAGCACAGCTGCTGACCCCCCTGCCAATAAATTTTTGTTCCGATGGAATGTTAAGCCATTTGCTAGAAGCTCCAGATGCTACTATCACGCTCTTGGCCAGATATTCATCGGAAGCCACCGTTACTCGTAGAGGGTTTGAGCTGAAGTCTACGGAAGTTACATCTTTTTCGACAAACCTGGAGCCGAATCTTTCTGCTTGCTTTTTCATTAAATCAATCAGGTCCGCTCCATTTATTCCGTTGGGAAAGGCTGGAAAATTTTCGATAGAAGAAGTCATAAGCAGTTGTCCGCCCGAATTATCGCCAGCTATTACTAGAGGACTGAAATCTTCCCTTGCCATATATAATGCAGCTGTGAGTCCTGCAGGACCTGAGCCAATAATTATCACATTTTCTGTTGAATTGGTTATACAAATCACCCTTAGGCAAACAAGGTTGGCATTTCCGGATCAAATATTAATTTTATCTGAGGTTTATCCCTGATTTGAAAGTAAGCCAATCTTTGTGTCTCGCTTATTACGTAGCTATCAACGAGGGTACGACAGCGTTCTTGTTCCTAATATTCAGGGGAACTAAACGGCCGTTTGGAAGCGTATTCTTCGGGGGGTTTACATCTATTGAATACACTGTCGTTTTCCAAAATCTTCAGCGTTAGTCTCTTGGCAGTTTATGCTTGAGAGCTGTATACAACTTTGTTTTTCCTTCTCTAGCCCTAAACCGTTTGGGATTAACGCTAAAGAGAACAGGAGCATTACTAATATTGATGATAAAAACGGAAAACGCAACAAATCATAAGAACTGGAAATTCGAGGCGATTTATGACAACGAAGGTCCGGAAATGGCACCAAATTTCCTGGAATTTCAATCGATCTTCGCGGGGCATGTCACGAAAGAGGTGGAATTGGTTGTGCCGCTTCTCGATTACGTAGTCGAGGAATCTTATGCATACATGCTAAATATGGATCAACTGAAGAGGATCGCAGAAGAATTCTTGGCTAAATATAAAGATATGGAAAAGGAACATGAAAGCACAAGAGTGACCGCGCACAGGATGTTAGAACTCTCGAAAGAAACCGGAAATGCTAGGGGAGAAAGATTGTGGCAAAGTGTTGAGGCACACGAAAAACTTGAGAGGTCTTCACTTAAAATAGCCTGCCAGGCCGCCGAACACGTCCTTTCCAGAAGATTGTACTTTACGGTAGGAATACCCACTAAAACCGTAAACCAATGATTCCAGAAAGAAAGTATGGAGAGTGATTCTATGCCTGACAGAAAATTAAGACAATGTCCGGAGCGGAAGATTGTGGTGCTTGGAACAGGATTTGCTGGGATGTCTTTCCTTGAAACGCTCCACAGTAGGATTAAGAAGGATAAATTGAGCGATATTAGTGTCACGGGAATCAACGCAACCGATTTTATGCTGTTTTCGCCGTTGCTGTATCAGATCGCAACCGCTCAGGTAAGCGATAAGCACATCTCGATCCATGTATCGGAAAGAGTCCGAGGTTTAGGTTTCAGTTTCATCGCTGCTAACATTATGGAGATCAGTCTGGAATCGAATAAAATCGTCACTTCGGAAGGTGAGATTTTCTACGACTATCTTATAATCTCACTAGGCACCGAAAATAATGATTTCGGGGTAAAAGGAGTGATAGAACATGCAATTCCACTAAAATCTCTCAGGGACGGTCTTGAAATTAGGCACGCTCTTCAAGGTTCATTAAATGGTCATCTAGTGCTGGATGCGGTGGGTGTTCAGGAAGCATCCCATGGCACTTTTGTCGTAGTTGGTGGGGGGGCTTCCGGCATTGAACTTGCAGGTTCCATCGCCGAATATGTCAACGCTGGTAGTGGAGGAATGGGAGGACATTTCCACGTGGAACTGATAGAAGCGAAAGACAATCTCGTGAGCGAAAATGATAAACAATTATCAAAAATCATCGTAACCCGGCTCCAGAAATCTGGAGTAAAAGTGCGGCTATCCAGCAAGGTTGAAGAAATTACAGGAAGCGAAATAAAGCTATCCAATGGAGAAACGATAAAGACCTCACATGTTTTCTGGGCAGCTGGCGTCAGGAACAGCAAGATTATCGCAGGCCTTAGAACTCATGGTTTAACGCTTCAATCGGGTCGGATCATGGTGAACGGAAATTTACGAGCATTAGGGTCTGGAAACGTTTTCGTCCTTGGTGATAATTCCTTCCCGGTAATTAGTGGCGAATCACTGAACGTACCGCAGACCGCTGCAGCAGCAGTACAGGAAGGGAGATACGCGGCTAGGGCACTGGAACAACTGTTGGTCACCGGGAGTTTCGCCGGATTCCCGAGTTTTAAATTCAGAAATTCAGGAATAATGGTATCTATTGGTAAATTCAATGGTGTTTGCAAACTGCCGAGCGGAGTGATACTCACTGGTTTTCCTGGCTGGTTATTGTGGCGTTTCGTGCATCTGCTAAAAGTTCGCCCAATGCGGAACAGGCTTGGCGTACTGTGGGATTGGATCCATAATCTGCTACCCAGAAATCCCTCCGCACCAGGCAGAAAACTGGCATAAGTGGAGTCTCAATCAAGGAAGTTCGTGCCTGTTAGCGATCCTTGATCGGCGAAAACAGGAATATGGCCAAAACCGCCTAGATTAAAACTTGTTATGTCCCTTCTTAAGCACCTGATGAAAATACGTTCACCGTGATATCTTATTAATGCCGATGGTAAAGACGCAAAGCTTTCGTGGGCTCAGCAATAGAATTAACGGCCGGTCAACCCAGAAGTTAATGTCCATATCCGACAAAGAAATTACCATGTGGCATCTTGATATGTGGTAATACACGTTTCCGAATATCTGGCGCCTTATATTTTTTAGGTTCACATTGAACCAAAACAACCTCCACTTTTGCCTCAGGCCAACACTTTCTGTCAATGTAGAACAAGATCGAAATAATCCAGCTCTGCGCTTCTTTTTTTGGACCGGCAATGCATCTACCTCACTTTCCGGTATTTCCATTCAAGAGTTGTTTCTAGCTACACTCTTCCTTGACGGTATATTGTGTTTATGTAGGCTTTTCCTAACCGTGTAAGTTGAACTATAAGGCGGGGTGAGTGTTTCCATACGCCCCTGGATCATCTCTAAATAACCCCCTAATAATTTACGGATAACTTTCAATAGTTATTTTGCGCTATTCGTTGGGGAATGGATAACAATGAGAAACAAAGCTATTGTTGTTTCTAGCATAAATACATCATACGGACTAGACGATTATCTTGCCGACGTTTTGGCATGGGAGTCCCCAGCATTTCCTGATGTCCCTCCTAAATGAGGGTAATCTCATACGATTGACTAGCCGATATGGAACCGGAACTATTAGTGAATGATACCTCGCTAGAAGTTCTATGATCGGCTCGCTGTAATTATTCTTAACGACTTCCGGGCTATGAAAAGAAGAGTCAAGATAATAAATGTTATAATCTGGGGTTAAATCTATTCTTATGATCCTGAATTTGAAAAGAATCTACACCCTGTATTCTGATAACGATGGGTATCGGGTCCTTGTAGAGCGACTCTGGCCGAGAGGAATTTCGAAAGAAGAAGCACACGTCGATCTCTGGCTCAAGGGGATAGCGCCATCAACTGGGTTAAGAAAATGGTTTAACCATGAAGACAGTAAGTGGGATACATTCGTGGAAAAATACAGTCAAGAATTATCCGTTAACAAGTCAGTCGCTCTACTCCGACAGATAATCGCTTCATATCCCAGGGTCACATTAATTTTTTCCTCAAGGAATAAAGAACATAACAACGCCGTGGCATTAAAAAGTTTTCTCGGCGAGAAATGAGGGAAATCATGCCTTATAAATCCAGAGAGACAATAGCAATTCCTCTATAGACTGAGCGGTTAAACTTTCTAGTAGTGGGCAAGATGTGGAATGCTGAATAGAGACCTTTTGAATCCCATCGACATAGTGGGGATAAGGATTTACAGGAAGTTTGACTGAGGATCTGTGAAACTGCTAATGCGGGAACAGTTTTACCACGGATAAGCCAATCATACCCAAATGAATCAGGATCACCAATTAATTCTGGGTAGTGCCATAAAAAAGCTTCATGTAAATTTATCCCCGCCTGATCCAAGGAAATCCGACTTTTTTAGTTAGGCGCAATCGACTAGTATCCCAAAGTTTTTCGGGACAAATCTGATTAATATGATGTAAATAATAAATTATGACAGATAACAAGACTTTATTAGATGAAGAACATGAGGAACTGGTTAGAAAACTGGAAAGTGTCTCTAAGGAAGAAAATCCAATGGGAACTGCGTTCTCTGATATACTCTGCTCGTTCAAGTGCCATATGGAGCGGGAAAACGGAACCGTGATACCTCTGCTTAAGTTCCTTAATGAGAGAGTAAGTGAGTCAGTCGGAGTAGGAAACAAGAATCTTATCGATGCCGGCAATGAGTTTAAAAAAAATTACAAAGAAATGCTGGAGGAACACAGATCTATAGTTAATATTATTAACCATGCGAGAAGCGATCTCGGTCCCTTCTCAAGCGGTGAGATCAGCAGTATAACTAATGAACTGATGCACCATATCTCACTGGAAGAAGAGATTCTATATCCTGCTGCCTTTGCAGCCAGCGATCTGATACTTTCTCCACCTTCCGTTGCAACCACGCTCTCAAAAACGGATTAGTCCAGTATCCACCACCAAAAGAGCCATATCATTGATTGTTCCTTTATTATTTAGTCTCTAACTTTGGCATTTCTGCATAATACACTTTGTAAATCCTTGTGTTTACGAGTTCCCGCAGAAATATTCTTAGAGTTTCGTATTATGTATGCACATAATATGGTTAACCACATTAGAAGGAATCAGTATCCGGACTGGGTCTTGAGATACAGGACAAAGGGTACGCTTGTGGCAAAGCGAGAGGACAGATACTATCTGTACAGGGTTTCAAACCACTGGAACAGCACTAAGAAAAGATTGTAGCTCAGGTTGGATGCGTTTCTGGGGCTCATCACGCCTGAAGGTCTTATTGAACCAAAGGCAAAACGCATGACGAATAGATTTGACCAGATATCCGTGAAACACCTATTATGCAAAAGAGCGGGAGTTAGAGATTAATTTTCCTTTAAATACGAGGATATTATATTTTTCTCTGCCCGTCTCAAGATCTCGGCAAGCGTGACATAGGAAACGTTCAATCGCTTCGAGAGC
The DNA here is from genome assembly GCA_027368075.1 of bacterium. Lineage (GTDB taxonomy): Archaea > Thermoplasmatota > Thermoplasmata > Thermoplasmatales > Thermoplasmataceae > B-DKE. The sequence continues at coordinate 15,792 of DAICSO010000011.1, read as the reverse complement.
CCTTCGAGATGGACTTTTTTCGGATAGTCGAAAAAACCGAGGTTTAGAGCAGTTCTTACCACAAATTCCTGTCTGGCGGTTATTTCCTTTTTCTTGTTCAGATTCTGCTTTTTGATCAGTTTAAATCTTACGCCATCAGCTTCCAGTCTGCCGAGAAACCCAGACAATGTGCTTTCGTCCGGTGCCAGCCAACGCATTATTATGTCTCCAGTTCCATTTGTGTGTGCTTCTATGAGAAATAGGTCCCAATTCAGCATTGTTTTGCATATAGCACAATTATCTGCGTCAACAATGGCCGTTGTGTGGTTATCATCAATTTTGACCATGCTGTTATTCTGATTCCCCAAAAGATTATACATTTCTTTCTGTGAACCATTGACGGCTTCTGGAGGAATGAAAAAATCTACCAGATCTTTTACGCCTTCCTCGCTTCTGCGTATATCCCTGATCTTAATCATTGCCGAATGTTTTTTTACCATTGATTTGATCCAACTTAGTGGGGATTCAAATTCCAATTCGGCTTCTATCAAAGAGATCATGGCTATTATTGCCCTTTATTACTTAAAAGTGACGTAGCGTAATTTTCTTGCTCACACGGCCAACCGTTATAATTGCATCTTCAATGGGATCTTCAACTTTACAGGGATGTTGCACTGCAGTGTAGGTATCAGATGGATTCAGGATAAAATTTGACAATTTTGGAGAATTCCCTAAAAGCAAAGGGATTAACAATGAGACCTTCGGAGTGATATGTTCATAGTGATAATGATGCAAAAATCAGTAGCAGAAATCATTGTAGATTATTTTGTGGCCGGAGGGGTACAGAGGATTTATGGGATTCCTGGTGATTCAATCGATCCGCTTGTGGAAGCTATCAGAAAAACGGGAACCCTTAAATATGTTCAGGTCAGACACGAGGAAGGGGGGGCCTTCGCTGCTTCATTCGACGCAAAACTGAATAGGATTCCGGCTGCATGTTTTGGAACTTCCGGTCCCGGCTCCATACATCTGTTAAACGGCTTGTACGATGCTAAAATGGACAAGGCCCCTGTTATAGCAATCACTGGTCAGGTGGACACGGAAATGATAGGCCACGATTATCATCAGGAAGTCAACATTACGAAACTGTTTGATGACGTGAGCATTTTCAACAGAATGATAGTAGACGCAAGATCAGTGCCATATCTGATCGCCAGGGCCATTAGGGAATCGAAGAGAATGAGTGGCGTAGCACATCTTAACATACCTGTCAACATACTGGCGGAGAAAATAGAGGTTCCTAGGCCTATAAGTACATACAGTTCGATTCCAATATTATGCCCTGACCTTTCGGAAGCCGCGAAAGCTATAGATGAAAGTAAATTTCCCGTTTTGCTTGTTGGCTCTGGCTCGACCAGCGAGCAGCAGTTGGTAACAGCTCTATCCAAAAAAATAGGTGCTCCAATTATATATGCGTTAATGGGCAAGGGAATCTTTTCAGACGACAATCCAAGGGTTCTAGGTGCTCTTGGTCTCCTAGGATCAAAACCATCAATGGAGGCCATGGCCAAAGCCGATCTTATTGTCGCGATTGGAACTACTTATCCATATCACCGATTCATTTCAGAAAAAGCGAAGATTATTCAGGTGGATATAGACGGCGGAAACCTCGGGAGAGAATTTCAGGTTGATTTTGCTGTTTTATCCGATTCTCACACGTTTCTGGCATCTATAATCGAAAAAGTATCCGAAAAGAAAGACAAGTTCGAATTGCAGTTTGCCCCAGATATTAGGTCATGGAATCGGGAACTTCAAGAGATGGAATCTAGGCAATACAGATTCATCAATCCTGCGAGACTCGCTAGAGTAATCTCGCAAAAAGCTGACCCCGATGCTGTTATCGTTTGAGACACAGGAAACACGACGGTCTGGATAGCGCGCCACTTTGGAGCGAGAGCGGGACAGAGATTTCTTTTCTCGGGTGGTTTAGCCTCTATGGGATGCTCATTGCCCGGAGGAATCGGTGCTTCATTATCAACAGACAGGCAGGTGATTTCAGCCGTCGGAGATGGAGGAATGGCGATGACAATAATGGAACTTGCTACCGTTAAGAAGTATAACATACCAGTTAAAATCGTAGTTTTCAACAACAGTAAATTAGCAATGATCAAATTCGAGCAGGAGGTGATGGGTTATCCACAGTGGGGGGTCGATCTGATCAACCCAGAATTCTCTACACTGGCTTCCGCCTATGGAATTGACACACAAAAGATTGTCAGCGATAGTGAAATTGAAGCTGCAGTAGACGCCATGCTGAAAAGCAAGGGACCGTTTCTTTTGGAGGCCATAGTGGATCCAAATGCGAAACCCGTGCCCCCGAAAATCAGTTTCGATCAAGCCAAAGGATATCTCATAGCGGGTGTAAAGGAGCGAATTGGATACCAACCTGAGATGGAATTGAATCAATGAATCTAGATGGAGAAATTAACCCTCCCGTATATTCAGATTTTGCAACGTCTTTACTTCTGAATATGATCTGCTCTATTGGTTGGACATGAGCTGTACGGCGTGGTTTCAAGCCGGGCATAACGGATAAAGCCTGTATATATTTAGGGATCAAGATCAAATATCAGCTCGAATTCGACGTGCATGAATACAGAGAGTTCAGAAAGGAAAACCATTGATGCTAGAAAGCTAGATCCACGGATCAGACATGAAACTATTTTTAACGAGTTTAAAAAATTGAATGAAGGGGAAACCATGGATGTAGTTGTAGATCATGAGCCTGATCACCTCCTCTTGCATATGGAACACGCAGGTCTTTCTGTTGATCTTGAGAGGTATTCTGCGGAACAACGAGAGGATGGACTTTGGGTGGGTCATTTCGTTAAATCTGCTGAAAACAAAAATGGGGAGGCTGTGATTGTCACAGACTATGACAGAAATCGATCTTACAATGAAAACAGATTTGCTGTGATCCCGGTATTTGCGAATGATAAGTACGGCGTGCTTTTCACTTATATAAAGGCTGGCCAGTTCATACCAATACATTCCCCAGACGTTGACTTGGTTTTCCAGGTTTTCAAGGGTTCAGGTACTGCTACTGTTGGTGACAAAAAAGTTACGTTGAGACCCGGGAGCTTAATAATAGTCCCACGCGGACAAAAAAGGGGAATAAAAGCATCGACAGATATTGAGGGTCTACATATTGTAGTACCATTTCCAAGCGAAGGAGATCATGAAGAGGTTGAAAGAAAACTGGCGATGGGAAAATACGCATGAAACACACCAGAAGGCTCGGCGAATACTGGTCATGAAGCCGATAAATCATTCTTTTATTGTGTTTTTTCTTCGCTCGTAAGTTCCGGGAATCGCTCCGAATGCTACATTAAACCGATTCCAAGCGTTTATGGCTACGACTGCTGTCGTCAAAGAAATAAGTTCATTTTCTCCAAATTCCTTTAGCATTTTCTGGTAGAGGGCATCATCAACGTCGTGCTGTGATATGTTTGTTATGATCTCGCACCATTCCAGGGCAAGTTTCTCCCTGTAGCTGAACTGCGGGGCCTCTCTCCATGCGCTGACAAGGAATAGTCTCTGGATAGATTCACCGTTTGCCAAAGCGTCCTTTGTGTGCATGTCAATGCACCATCCACACCGATTTATTTGAGAGGCTCGCAGTTTTACGAGTTCAAGGAGTGAATCCTCGAGTCCCGAGGATCGCACGTACTTTTCCAGTCCCAAAAGCGACTTGTAGAGTTCCGGAGAAACTTTTGCATAATCAAGTCTTTTCGAATCCATATCTATGCAGGCCTAGCGCATACTTAACGATTAAGTTAAACGGCTAACTGGCTTAATTTGATATATCCTGAAAAGCTTGAGATTCACTGTCTATGGGGGTTTTCAGTATCCCTAAAAAATTAGGGACCAGCATTATTCTTGTGTCAGGATGTTAGTTGGATATTAATGGCAAAAGGGGAGAGTTAAACTATGGACAAGGACTACATTTCGATAAACATGATCTACATCAGCCAAGCTTTCATTTATCTTCTGGCAGGTACTATACTCTTTTTTCTGAGAGGATCTGTTAGTGTTCCTGTGAGCTCAGAGAGCATATCGGTCATCTGGCTATTTGGTTTCGTTACCTCAATGATATTTGGAATCACTAACATAATGGTTCCGTCATATGCGATGCGCATTCCGTTCAGCATAAATGTCGTAAAGGCGGAGATATTCTTTCTGGATATTGCCATAATTTTACTCAGTGTGGCTATGAATGTTTCTGCATTGAGGGTATTGTTTGTACCGGCAGTACTGGTCTTAATTTTGTCAATACTGATCCATACCTATGATTTGATGTCTGTCTCAAGGAGACCGAAGAAAATCGTAGAAGGACGGGAAAACCAGGCTTCGTATACTAGGTGATCAGTTGAGCACCGTTTTCCCAAGAAAGCGTTCCAGGTTAATTGTTTTCTATCTCGCAACATCTCTTGTGTTTCTGGTGATAGGGTTCTCAATCGGGGCGTCGAAACTGGCGGGACAGCACGGTTATCAACTAGATGAAATGCTGGGTTCATATATATCTGTGCACCCCGCCCTCATGGTTTTCGGTGTTATCGGGGGGCTCCTTCTCGCAGAAAAAATAGAGATAATGAACAAATTCCTTATTTTAGGGAGAATTCCGATTTCCTATACTATTGTTCTTACGCTACTTCTTGGCGTGTTGTTCCTCTCGCTGGGATACGGTATTGACTTCTCTATTCTGAAGTACGCCGGGTCAGCGCTAATTGCCTTGGCTGGCATTCTTTTCCTTTGGTTCATGGTTTCCAGGCGCAATCCGGGAAACACCGGAATAAAGCTGATCATGGGAGCTGCATTGATGGCTTTATCCATCTCATCAATCGCAGAATCTATAACCTCTGCAACTGATTCATCTAGCGTGGCTCTTCTGCTACTATCCTTTCCAATATTATACATTCTCGGCGAACGTATTGAACTTGGGCAAATGAGGAATATCGGCAATTCAAAAATGAGGATGCTGTTTATATCGGCTATCCTGATCCCCGTTTTTCTATTTGTCTCTATTCTACCGCAGTTCCGCTTTATTGACCAGGTTCTTTTTGACGGTTCAATACTGTTTCTCACGCTTATGGTATACATCTCGATAAAATTTGATCCCTTGACTAGGAAACTGAAGATACATGGGAAATTTCAGTCATTTATGCAGCTTGGCGTCGTCTCCTCGTACGCATGGCTGCTTGTTGGAATTGTTCTTTACTTCATCCAGGTAAATGTGGAAAGGGGATTCATGGATCCAGCTACACACTCAATCGCGCTTGGATTTATTGGATTGTTTATTATCGCGCACAGTCCGATTATTTTCCCGTTAACTCTTAAGTTAAGAGTAGATACGACCAGAGTTACAAAACTGCCATTGTATGCCATGAATCTCGCTGTCTTTCTGCGCGTCGGTGGAGACATCATATCAACGGGAAGCAATGTCGGAAATATCATGGCATATTCCTCGATATATGTATTGATACTGGCTGTTCTTCTGTTTTTTATGAACATAATGAAAATCAGGATCAACACGAATGATACTTCGAATGCAGCCGAAAAGAATTCAGGATGATAAATTGATGCTTTCCTTTCCAAGCGAACCTAGCAGACGAATTGCCCGGAGAGTAATGGGAATTCAATCTCATGGTCAGGAACCAAGCATGAGCTAATTTTTGATGGCCCAAATCGCGATAAGGAGGATAGTGTCCAGTCTATTTCAGTAACCTGAGAAGGTCCAGAGAGGGAATGCCAACGAGCAGCAGCATGTTCTTTGTGTTCTTCGTGCTGTCTTGCTTTTCCAATTCAGCGAGTGTGCTTTCAACAGTCTTCAAAATAGATGCGGCCTTGATATACGATTCATTGGAAAGTTTTGAATAGGAAAGAAACAGGAAACCACGTTTGAAAATTTCCCTGATGTTTTCCATTGCTGGATCACTCGACATGTTGAACTCCTCCGCCATTATCTTCATTATCACGGACTGGGTGAGAAGAAATGAGACAACAAGATCCCTCAGATCATCAGTGCTGAGTGACAACATCCTTTCCTTCCATTCTTCCGCCGATACCTCCGAAAAAGCTTGCTCGTTTATGGTGTAGAACTTTTCCACATAATTCTTTGTAACCCTTACCTCGGGGGGATTAACCAGGCCATCTGATACGAGTTCCGCTATTGCCTGGTAGAGATTCGATTTTGTCGTTCCAATAATTCTCGACATCTGTGTTACGGTCATTTTACCTTTCTGAATGAGTACAGTTACTATTTCCAGTTTTGTGGGGTTCTTGAATGAATTCGCAAGGGTCATTCCCCTGTCCTTTGAGTTCATATGACCCTACATTTATATACCAATTAAATATCTATGTATAACACATAGTTAGAGGTAGGTATTTATTTATATGCCGAGTGATGATTTATATGAGAAGAAAACAAATTTCCGAATGGTAATGGCAAGTTTCTCGGTGTCGAGAACAGGTATATCCGCTTTCTCCTTAATGGTTATCTGGATCACGTTAAGGATTACCGGATCACCAATAATTTCTGGACTGGCAGACGGCCTCTTCTCAGTCCCCCTTCTTTTCTCCTTCATAGTTGGAGCTTTCATTGACAGGTCACGGCACAAGAAATCTATAGCAATAACCGCAGTTGTTGTCAGGGCAGCAGCGGTTCTACTCCTGATGGCCGCAGCTGTCCTGCACATTTATGGCCTGGCGATTCTCTTTATATACATGTCTGTGGTGGCAGTAGGCTTTACCTCAGATGTGACAAATGCGGTCAGGGCAGTATGGTTCAAGGTCTTTCTGAAGGAAGAGGATTATCAGAGAGGAACATCTGTGATGAACGGCATCGGATCAATAGCTGAAGTTCTTGGTTACATCCTGTCCGGCGTGTTTCTGTTCATTGGTGTTATGGCTGGCGTAACAGCACTGGCAGTGGTCTTCCTTATTGCGGCAATACCGCTCTTCCTTATCAGGCATCACGAAGCAGACCCACACTCTTCATCAGTGCCTGACGGAATGCGCGGAGGTCTCAGCTTCCTCGCAGGAGATAGATTTCTACAGGAAGGGCTTTTCCTTACGCTTGTAGCAAACATGGCCGTTGCCATGATAGGAATAGCATTCACTGTAATGATCCAAGATGTGTTCCAGCTACCCGCGATATATCTGAGTTTCATATTCATAGCGATATCCGCAGGGATAGCTGCAGGGTCAATCCCGGGTGCAAAGCTGAAGGGAAGACTAGATCACATAACCATGCCACTGCTTCTAATGGTCGGGATAGCATTCGCCTCTGTCACATTCATCAGGTCAGCATATTTACTCTATATCCCTGTGTTCGTGATGGGCGCGATGATCGGAATGATAAATCCCCCGATGTCTTCGGTGCTCAACAGGCACATACCTTCAGAGATGATGGCGCGGATCATGGGGCTGTTCAATACGCTTGCCCTCTCAATGACATTCCTTTCCGGGGCAATCGGCGGGGTGATAATTGAGCTGAGTTCTGACAGATCTCTCTTTATGGTCATAGGCATCGTGATATCCGCATGCGCCCTGTCTGTTCCGTTCCTCAGGGCATTCAGGAACGAGACAGTACGTTGAAACCCGCGGAAAAACACCAAGTTTCTCATGAAAGAATCAGTCAACTTAAAGTAATTCGATGGTATCGTTGCACAGCAAATGGCCGGGATAGAGGACAGGATTCGCGAGATAGAGGAAGAGATCAAGAAAACTCAGTACAACAAGGCTACAGAAAGGCATATTGGCCTGCTGAAGGCAAGGATCTCCAAGCTTCAGATGGAAGCGGAGTCCCACAAAGGCCACGGCGGTACAGGGTTTTCCATACCAAAGAGTGGTGACGCCACAGTTGCACTTGTTGGCTTTCCAAACGTTGGAAAGAGCAGCCTCCTGAACAAGCTCACGGATTCTGACAGTGAAGTAGGTAACTTTGCATTCACGACGCTGCGTGTAATTCCGGGAATATTGGAGATAAACGGTGCAAGGGTGCAGATCCTTGATCTTCCAGGCATAATAGAAAATGCAGCTTCCGGTTCCGGAAGGGGCAGGGAAATACTGAGTACGGTTAGAAGCGCTGATCTCATAGTCATAGTAGTGGATGTCCAGACGCAGGGAGTCGACAAGATACAGAATGAGCTCTACAAAGCGGGGATTGTTCTCAACAGGAAGAGGAAGAATGTCTCACTGAAGAAAACCAACAGCGGCGGGTTGAGAATCTACAGGCCTAAGGGAACGCTGCTTGACGAGGATTCTATCAGGGAGATACTCAAGGAATTCAAGATTACCAACGCAGAACTGTACATCAGGGAACGAATAACAGCGGATGACCTTATCGACTTTCTTAAGGGAAATGTTGTTTATGTACCATCAATAGTGGCTGTTAACAAGATAGACATACCCCATGACGAATCCAGGATAGAAGCCCTCAAGAAGCAATGGGGTACGGTTGTGGAGGTATCAGCGTCAAAGGGAGTGGGGATAGAGAAGCTCAAGGACGCCATTTTTGAATCCCTGCAGTTTGTGAGAATTTATCTCAAGGACAAGGCGGGCAGGGTAGACTTTGAAAGGCCGCTTGTTCTCACTCAGGGTTCCAAGGTACGTGATGTCTGCAGGAAGATAAGCAGGGAAATGATGTCCTCATTCAGGTATGCCATAATGGCCGGTCCAAACAGGAAAATGGGTGAAATCAGGGCAGGCCTGGACTACGACCTCAAGGACCAGGACATAGTCACGGTTGTCAGCAGGAATTAATTATGGTCATACTTTTACAATTATTTTTATCACAAAAAGCCATGGGACTGTGACAGATTTGCAGGACGAAGCATCAGTTACTGATAAAAGTGAAAGAATTCTCTTCACATTGGGCTATTCAAACAGGCCGTTTGATCAATTTCTCACGCTGCTCAAGGTCAACCGTATTGATATCATTGTTGATGTGCGTACAATCCCGAAATCTCGGCACAGACCGGAGTTCAATATAGATTCTCTGCCGGTCGAACTCGAAGCTGCAGGCATATCGTACGTTCACATGAAAGGTCTGGGAGGACTGCGTAAACCACTGGGGAATTCTGTAAACAGCGGATGGATCGATGAAAGCTTCAGGGGATTCGCTGACTATATGCAAACCGATCAGTTCAGGAACGCCCTTGCGGATCTGCAGGACCTGGCCGGAAAGAACAGGGTAGCAATAATGTGTGCAGAGGGAAACCCGTTCAGCTGCCATCGCTCGCTGATTGCGGACGCCATGCTTGTCAGGGGATACCGTGTGTATGAGATCACGGGTGGGACCAGGCTTTCTATCCATAAATTAACATCATTTGCTGAAGTCAGCGGAGAAAACATAACCTATGGGGGAAAGAGTGATACTTTACAACGTGCCTGAGAATGCCTTGATACTCTTCGTAGGCATCAATCCACATCCCGGATCTTTCAGGAGAGGCATCCCTTTCTCGAACAACAAGAATTTCTGGTACAATCTTTCAAGGGCGGGATTGATCAACAACCCTGTTAAGGGCCTGAAGAATGAAGACAACCTCAGAAAGGTGTATTCCGTGGACTTCCCTGGCGTTTACAGGTATGGCTTTATGAATCTGGTGGACAGGCCCACGATCAATACTGCGGGCCTCATGAGGGGTGAGGAGAATGAGGGGGTAGCAAGGATTCATAACGCAATTATGATGATGAAGCCCAGGATAGTATGCTTCATCGGTAAGGTGACCTACGCCACGTTCTCCGGAAAGAAAGAATTCAACATTGGCCTCCAGGATTCACGGATTCATGAATCCTTGGTTTTTGTAGCCAGTTTTCCCATACGCGGACCAAATTCCACAAGGGTCGCCGAGATGACAGAGATTGGAAGAATCATAGGCAGGAAGGGTACAGAAACAATTCATGCAGGGAGCTGAAACAGTGGAAACGCAGCTGATAACCGCAGAGGTCAAGTTTAAGGGAAAGGTTCAGGGCGTTAATTTCAGGAGAAATGCTTCCATTGTTGCCAACACCAGGGGTGTTTCAGGCTGGATAAGGAATGCAGAGGACGGATCCGTGGAGGCTTGCTTCAGTGGTCCGGAACCGGCTGTGATGGCGGTAATCAATGACTGTATGGCTCTGCCGGACGCAACGGTCACCGGAAGGGAAATGAGACTCCTGCCTCACGTTGATTATGTGGATTTCTCCATCAAGCATTGAATCATGTTTCAACTTCAAACGAATAGCCCAGGGTTCTTAGCTTTTCTATAAGTTCGTCAGCATGGGCTTTGCCTCTCACATTGACCGTGAACTTGACGCTCTGGAATCCGACCGGTGTGTTCCTCTCCATGTTGTCTACCTGCGCGTGGTATATATTGCCACCTATCGACGAAATTGTCGTGGCTATCTTCATCAGCGTACCTGGCCTGTCCGGTATCTGGAAATCAATCCTGACAAGGCGGTTTTCGATCTCCATAGCCTTGTATATTATCTTAGAAAGAAGCAGAAGGTTGGCATTTCCTCCTGAGAGGATGATTGCGACTTTCTTTCCCTTTACGTCGATCTTTCCCTCCATCAGTGCTGCAAGCCCTACAGCACCCGAAGGCTCAACAAGCACCTTGTTTCTTTCAAGCAACTTGTAAAGCGCCATTGCAATGCTTTCGTCACTGACGGTAACTATGTCATCAACATATTTCTGGACGATACGCAGATTGAGCTCTCCGGGATATTTAACTGAAATGCCATCTGCAATGGTGTTTGTGCTTGTATAGGGCACTATCTTTCCTGCGGCAACAGATTGCTTCATGGAGTCTGCCTGTTCTGACTGAACCCCGATAATCCTGATGCCTGGCTTTAACATCTTGGCAGCCAGTGCTATGCCGGAGATGAGTCCGCCCCCTCCGATTGGAACAAGTATGATATCAATGTCTGGCTGATCCTCGAGTATCTCCAGACCGATCGTACCCTGGCCTGATATGATCCACCGGTCATTGAACGCATCTATGAACGTCCTGTTCTCGGCTTTGCAGATCTCATCAGCCCTTATGTGGGCTTCATTGTAATCCGCTCCAGAGAGCACCACCTGCGCTTTGTAGTCCATCACTGCATTGACCTTTGCCGGGACTGTGTACTCCGGCATTACGATCTTTGCGTTTATCCCATTGATCATAGCTGCATATGCCACTCCCTGGGCGTGGTTTCCGGCACTCGCGGTTATTACTCCTCTTTTTTTCTGGTCGCTCGTGAGCCTGGATACTTTGAATATGGCCCCTCTAGCCTTGAATGACCCGGTTTTCTGGATGTTCTCCATCTTGAAGAAAATGTCGGCACCGTAAATCCTGCTGAACGTCGAGGAATAGTTCAGAGGCGTCCTGTTTATCTTCCCATCCAGTTCCTTCTTTGCGGCCAGAAAATCGTCCATGGTAGGCTGAACCAGCAGTTCATCTTCCATGGCTGTGTTATGCCTTGTTGGCTAAAAATATTCCTGTAGCCCGATTAGGCCAGCATCTTTCTTACGGTACCTTCATTATTTCGGTACAGATCAAGGCCGGTATCAAGTATCATCCGTATCTTAGCGTCAATTTCCACTCTCATATCCTGGTTGGATATGGATTTCAGGTTTATCCGTGCATTATAGAGTGATCCTCTAAGGGCCGCCATTGCGAACTCTGATGCGCATGCGCTGTCCGTGATTGCGTTTTTGTTGCCCTTTGCAGTGAGATAGGAAGCCATTTCCAGTATGCCAAGTGATTCCCTGGCAATCTTGATCGGAACGCTTATGGCCACCAGCGTAGCCTTTTCTAACTCCTCCTTCCTCCTTGCCTTTTCCGTGTCCGTCCCCTTTGGTAATCCCCATGCAGATACTATAAGGCTGAAAGCTTCCTCATCCTCTTCCATCAGGTTCCGTAACCTTGTAGATGCCTCCACTGCAGTCTTTTCAATTTCCTGCATTCTTTCCTTTTCCGCCTCATAACCTTTCTTGTTAACGGTCAAAGCAGAAACCATGGAGGCAAGAGAAGACGCTACAACAGACACCAGGGCGCTTGCCGCGCCACCTCCAGGAGCAGGAGACCCGCTGGCCAACCTGTTCATGAAACTATCAAGATCTTCCAGATTAATCACCCCACATTTTCTTCTCAAAAATCTGTGCTGTACTGAAGCCATTCAGTTGAAGATAGAACTGCGCTGTCTCCGTTATTGCATCCATGGGCACAAGCCCTACAATCTCAGATTCGGCAACACTGATCCCGTATCTGGAAGCTTCCAGTTTTACCATCTCAAATGCACGGTATATGGGGGTCTTCCTGAAGCTTGTGAGGTTCATGGATATCTGCACCATCCCCTTATCCTCGAGATTAAATGCAAGTGCCTTTACGAAGGTGAGTCCACCATCCCTTGCTCTCAGCGCCTTTGCTATCTTCTTGCCCACCGATATATCCCTGCTGTTCAGGTTAACGTTGTAGGCGATCAGGAAATCCCTGGCTCCAATTATTGAGGCTCCTGCAGTGCCCATCTTTGAGGGTCCGAAGTCAGGTTTCCACTCTTCGCTGCTGATGGCAACCAAGAGCTGTTCATACTGAAAGCTCTTGTTCCTGATATCCTCCAGATTTCTTCTGGCCTCAGACATTGCGGCAGATCCATACAGGTAGACTGGAATATTAAGCTGTTTCCCCACCATTTTTCCCAGATCCAGGGCAAGCTTTACGCAATCTTCCAGTGTCGTTTCGGAAATCGGTATGAACGGAATCACATCGGAGGCGCCGAATCTTGGGTGTTCCCCGCTATGCTTCGTCATGTCTATCAGCTCAGAGGCCTTCCTTATTCCTGCAAATGCGGCTTTTACTGCATTATCATATGATACTACAAACGATACGACTGACCTGTTATGGTTTGGATCAAGTTCCACGTCAAGAAGTTTCACAGTATCGACCTTAGTTATCTCAGAAACGATCTGGTCAACGAGCGCCCTGTTTTTGCCTTCGCTGAAGTTTGGAACACATTCAACGGTTTTCATGCATCAGAATCCGCTCTGATTTAATGAATCTACGCAAAAACTGGATGATCAGTGCTTTCATTGGCAAGCAACCGTGATACGCCTTACCTGTGCCTTCTCCTTATCGGTGCAGGTCTGTTACACCTTTATATACTTATATAAGCGTTAGAAATTATCCGGCAGGAATTGCGATGTATTCCGGAACAGTGACCCTCGTATGCTAGTTTGTCACCAACATTGAAATAGATATGATAACAGATATTGATCACTGGTTTGATCAAATATGTTTACAGACTGAATCAAAGTAGTTAACCCAGTGAATAAAGTAAAATATACCGTTAAGATGTTTATGTGTAAGGAAGAGAATGTTTTCGCGATCTTCCGGGTGAACCAATGATTAAGACTATTATCAAAAGAGATGGGACGGAGGCTTCCTTCGACGAAGGGAAGATTATCAGGGCAATATACAAGGCAATGCTTTCAGTCAAAGTAGGCACAATGAAGGATGCAGAAGAAGTAGCAAAGAGAGCAGTAAGTGAAATTTCAAAAATAACTCAGAAACCAACGGTGGAGCAGATACAGGACAAGGTAGAAAGTGCCCTCATGGGATACTCGAGCAATGACCAGTCATTTGTGGAAGTGGCAAAGGCCTACATACTGTACAGGGAAAGGAGGAGAATCATCCGTGACGAGAAGGCATCCATAGGTGTAAAAGATGACCTTAAACTGTCAATAAACGCAATTAAAGTGCTTGAGGCCAGGTATCTTCTCAAAGATGAAGAAGGGAAGATAATAGAAACACCCAGGCAGATGTTCAGGAGAGTTGCCGGCCATGTCGGGATCATAGATGCTCTCTATGAGTACAGAACCTATCAGCTCACCGGAAAGCTACCGGAAAACGGGAAGAAGATTTCTGCCCTGTCAAAGACTCAGGTAGAGGTGCTCAACAGGGGATTTGACGAACTGGCCAAGGAGGGCCAGCTCAAGGGAACATTTGACGAGTTCCTGAATTTCATTTACACCAAGCCGACAAGCTTCGAGGAAATGATCAATGAATATGAGGAAATGATGCTCAACCTTGAATACGTTCCCAATTCACCTACCATGATGAATGCCGGGGCAAGACTCGGCCAGCTTTCGGCATGCTTCGTGCTGCCCGTTGATGACAGTGTCGATGGAATTTTCAGCGCACTGAAATACACAGCAGAGATACACAAATCCGGCGGTGGAACCGGGTTCTCATTCTCCAGGCTTCGCGGAAAGGATGACATTGTTGGTTCGACAAAGGGCGTTGCATCCGGCCCGGTATCATTCATGAGGATATTCGATACGACTACCGATGTTATAAAGCAGGGCGGAAAAAGAAGGGGCGCCAATATGGGGATACTCAGGTATGATCATCCGGATATCATGGATTTCATCCTGAGCAAGGACGCGGAGAACACCATACTCAGCAATTTCAACATATCTGTTGGCATGACAGATGAGTTCTTCGAGAAGCTTGATTCTGATGGCTACGTAGAACTCAAGAACCCGAGGGATGGCAGGGTCACCGGCAGGATCAAGGCAAGCACCATGTGGGATACCATAATAAACCAGGCATGGAAGACGGCTGATCCTGGCCTCATATTCCTTGACGAAATAAACAGGAAGAACCCTGTCTCTCACATAAGCGAGATAGAGGCTACAAACCCGTGTATAACTGGTGATACGTTCATATATACCTCAAGTGGGATAAGAAGAGCAAGAGATCTGTATCTGGAAGGAAATCCTGTGGATGTCATCACCGACAGCAGGAATTCCAAAAGAAAGATACAGCACGCTTCCAATGTTTTCATGACCGGGGTGAAACCTGTCATGAAACTCAAGACCAAGGAAGGTTTCAAAATCAGGTTGACAAGCGATCACCTTGTATACAGTGACGAGAGAGGCTGGGTGAAGGCAGGAGATCTGAACATCGGGGAAAAGATCCGTATCATGAACAATGGAGGAGCCTTCGGAGATGAGGGTAACCTCGAGGAAGGACGTGTACTTGGATGGCTTGTGGGTGATGGTCACATAAATAAAGGACCAGGAAACAAGAGAGCAGTGCTGTCATTTTACAATACAGACCGCCCCCTTGCTCCACAATTTGCGGAATACGTCAACAAGATAGTCAGAAAATCCTCTAACAATCGTGAATACGAAGTTGGCATCGTCAATATTGAAAGCAGAAACCTATCTTCAGTCGCATCTGAAAGGCTAAAAGAGTATGCGATACAGGTTGGTCTCGGAGAAAATAAGCTCCGTGTTCCTGACTCTGTAATGACCGGAAGCAGGGAGATGCAAAGAGGGTTTCTACAGGGTCTCTTTGAGGCAGATGGAACGGTCTCTACTACGTCAAATTCCAGATACAGTGTCAGGCTGACTTCAATCAGTGAGGAAATGCTACAGGAAGTTCAATCACTATTGCTTAATTTTGGAATATACAGCAGAATCTATAGGAACAGAAGAAAGGCAGGAATGAGAGAACTTCCAGATTCACACAAGGAAAAGAAAGCTTACGCTTGCCAGGCATATCATGAACTATCAGTCGGCAAGGAAAGTATCTTGAAATATGCGCAGGACATAGGATTTCTTTCAGAACGCAAAAACGGCAGGTTGAAAGAAATTCTAGAGGCATATATTAGGGGTCCAAACAGGGAAAAATGGACTGCTGCCGTAGAGTCCCTAGAGAATGATGGGGTCGAGGAAGTATTTGACCTGATTGAACCGACTTCTCATTCTTTGGTAGCTAATGG
>DAICSO010000119.1:0-928 GCA_027368075.1 bacterium | reverse complement strand
GTCGATATGTTGGCGTCCTTCCCATAGAAGACACCCTCAATCTGGTGCAGTTCCGCAAGATGCTTCCAGTCAACGCTTTCGTGCCGGAATGCCTTCTCTATGGAAAATACTGCCACTGGAGGCTCACGGTGGTTATAGAGATACCTTATGGTGTTAACAGTTGTGTGGGTCCTCAGCAGCATTCGTCTTGCCTCTGCCTCGTCCCACCGGTATCTCCACCCGGAATATCCCGGAATCCCACTTTCGTGAGACCTTTTTACCTTTTGAAGAATTTCCGGATTTTCAAAATTGGGCTTGTTCTTAACCTCGACGTAGAATGTGTCCTGCAACTCCCTCGCTGGATGGTGCTGCGGAATGAAAAGCGCGTCCATGTTCCATCCCGCATATTCTATGTAGTGCCCGCGTATTTCGCTGAATCCAAGCTCCAGGAATATTCTCTTTACGCGATTGATCAGGTACGTTATGGGGTGTACGGAGGAACCGCGAAGAGCTTCCACGGGAGAAGAAAGGTCGTACTCCCTGAATGTTGATGATTTCCACCTGCCGGATAAAATTACTTTACTGTCTATTTCCTCGATGCTTTCCCTGCCCGAATCATGAATCTCGAAGCGTCTCCCCTTATCAGTGAGGGTTACATATCTCCTCCCTATTTTTTTCACTTCAAGCAGGTCACCTCTCCCCTTGAAGTTATCCATTATTTTCTGATCCACGCTTCCCTGGCCAGAATCCAGAATCTCGAGCGCCTTCTGACGATCCTCGATTTCTTCGCTGGCAGCTGGGTTTTCAATATATATTATCCTGCCTCCCTTCGGCTTGATCCCGAACTTTGCAAGCTGGGTTATGGCAATTCCTCCTCTTTCCTTTCCGAATCTTACAAATACCTGGTCCAGTTTAACTGAACCTTCATTCCTGAGAAATTTAAGAACCT
>DAICSO010000118.1:0-974 GCA_027368075.1 bacterium | reverse complement strand
AATACCTGTTCTGTCTCCATAAGCGGTAAACCTTCACGTTTCAGCTTAAGGAGGGTTACGTAAAACTCCCGCAGCTGCTCGCTGCTCAGCCCGATTTGGAAGTTAGGAGTGTTACTCTCATCTGTCTGTCCGAAGTCCATGGACTGTTCTATGGAGTTGAACGATATTCCTATTCCCAGAGATTTTGCAAACTCGGCCATCTTGCGCATAGACCCCCAGTTCAGGGTGCTTATGGTGGTGACCAGTGAAACCTTAGTCCTTCCTATTCTCTTCAGTGCGCTTATACCCTTCATAACTTCCTGGAAGGTTCCCGGCCTACCCCGGATTATGTCGTCAAAATCGTTGTAATAATCTAGAGACACGAAGGCAAAGTCAAGATTCCTCAATTCTTCAGCCTTTTTCTCCATGAATGAACCGTTGGTGTTCATAACGGTTATGAATCCCTTCTCCTTGGCGTAATCAGTTATCTCACCTATATCTCTCCTTATGAGTGGTTCACCGCCAAACATATAGTACCCACGCATTCCTGCGGAATAAGCGTCATCGAGGAGCTGGCAAACTCCATCCGTTGAAAGATCTTCATTCATGCGCGGGGTATTTTTCCAGTAAGTGCAGCTTTTACACCTGGAATTGCAGCCAAAAGTCATAGCGTGGGCGAGGAAGAACGGAGAATGGGTGAACAGCCTTGACTTAAGCATTGATCCAAGCGCCCCCATATATCTCTCAAGGTTTTCATGCAAATCTCCCTTAAACCCTGAGACTGGTGGGTTTAAATTTGGGATCGGAGTTTCCATGGAAAAATAACACATATTAGAATATATTCGATATACCTTACATATCAGTGTAATAAGCTTGGATTGCTCGTTATAGAAGTATTTTACACCGAAAATTTCCATTCCCATGAGATACTGAATATTTCTGCTTCTGAACGCACACGAATGTTAAATACAGGTATAAAATGACGAAACGTATGA
>DAICSO010000117.1:0-1013 GCA_027368075.1 bacterium | reverse complement strand
GTTACGCATAATCCTGACCTGATTGTTGAAAGCGAAGATGAGGAGGATACTATCTTCAGATCAAAAGTATAGTCAGGGAAATCATCCGGGCTGTCATCAGCATATGTAAAAAATCCGGCACAAAAATCGATCCAGCTTTCCATTCTCTCATCGTTTCTTGCCTTTACGCTTACTCTCGGTTTTCTGATACGATCCACAAGTTCAAATGAAATGAGAGATAGTGCAGTTGCAATAATATACTCAGGGAGGAAATAAAGTAAGTTGGCCAGACTTAAAACTATCATTTGATTTCAACAGCTGTTTGTTTTTTACTCTAAGTTATATAATTACTTATATATTAATATTCATTGCATATCCTAGAATTGCTGATAAGCTGATCTGGTTCTGATTCAAAGCGAGTAAAAGCTATGCTATACGGCTCGCATACATTATGTTTTTATAGAAGTTCAAAATTAATTTTGAGGAATTGATATTTATGATAGACACATTCTATACAGATTTTGCTTCTTCTCCCATCGGCCCAGGGAAAAATTATCCTATACCTGTTACCGGCAAATTCCGTGGTAAGACTGGAGATGAAGGTCTTTTTGTTAATTCGCTTGACTCAAGAATGGACTACGACAGCATCTTTGAGGTTGTAAAGGAATCAGTCAGGTATGTCACCGGAAAGGAAAGATCTGGCATCGGATTGGCACTATCGGACCTGCCTTCCACTCTTGGTGCATACTGGCAGGTTGGTGGAAACTACATTGTAATGAATGAAAACCTGGTCAGGGCAATGCTAAAACTTTCCGGTTCTGAGCGGGAATTCAATTCATTCATCTATATGATCCTGGCTCATGAATACATCCATTCACTCGGGTACATCGATGAAATGGAGGCCAGGGAGATGACCGCTAGAGTTTCACGTGCCGCTTTTGGAGAAAAGCATCACGCCGCGAGGATGAGTGCGGGTGACGTTTGGACCATGTATCCGCAGTTAAAGTATGCCGGATCCGGTAATGGCAGTTCCC
>DAICSO010000116.1:0-1036 GCA_027368075.1 bacterium | reverse complement strand
GAATTCAAGCCCATGGAGATTCCGCCAGTAACCTTTGAAGTGGGAAGCTCCCTGCGAAAGCTGGGAGAGGAGGTCACAATGAGCGATGTAGCCATATCAGTTGATGGTCTGAAGAAGAGCTATGGGCCGATTCGGGCTGTTGATGGTCTTACCTTCAATGTCTATGGTGGCGAAATTTACAGCCTGTTGGGTTCCAATGGCGCTGGTAAAACCACAACCGTAGAGATACTCGAAGGCATAAGGCACCCTGACAGCGGAAAGGTGACTGTGCTTGGACAGGATCCATGGCATCACGCCTCGCAGTTGCGAAACAAGGTAGGCATAATGCCCCAGGACTTCAGATTCATGGAGCGTATAACGCCCAAGGAAGCAATCTCGTATTTCTGTAGCCTCTTCAACGTTCCGAATAAAGCCGGGGAATTGTTGAAACTTGTTGAACTTGATGATTCTGGGGATGTGCGCTTTGTCAACCTCTCCGGGGGACAGAAGCAGAAGGTAGGTATATGTCTCGCACTTGTCAACGACCCGCAAATTGTCTTTCTTGACGAACCTACCACGGGGCTGGACCCTCAGGCAAGGAGAAAGATCTGGGACCTGATAATTAAGCTCAAGGCAGAGCAAAGGACCGTCATACTGACCACGCATTATCTGGAGGAGGCGGAAATACTGGCTGACCGCGTGGGCATTGTAGATCATGGAAAGATGGTAGTTGAGGGAAGCCCAGATGAGATCATTAAGAAGATGGGAACTGGCAGGAAACTGCACATCCAGAATACCGACAATCTTGCGACGCACCTGAGTAAGGACCTTGACCTGACCCTGACAGTTTCAGGGGACGATATCGTGATACCTATGAAGAACAATCACGACCTGATCAATATCCTCGCCTACGCTGAAAAGAAGGGAATTGATCTGCCCCGACTTTCCTTGAAGGAAGACACCCTTGATGATATCTTTGTGAACATGGGAGAAATAAGTACGACGAAACCTATGAGGCCGGGCATGAGGTAATCCACGTATCCAGTGGTATGTGTTG
>DAICSO010000115.1:0-1061 GCA_027368075.1 bacterium | reverse complement strand
GTGATGGCAATTCACGCACTCGAGTTTCATTCCCTCTCTGATGTAAAAGTTAGCCGATCCACAGTTAGGGCATGAACTCCTTATCCACAGCATGTCACTGTTCTGCATCAGAGGCTCAGGGATTTTCCTCGAACTTTCTGTCTGTAACTCCAATTTAGGCTCTTTTGCCGATGTGCCAGCCCCAGGGGCAAGCCTTGTCAGGTTATAAATGCCCAGGAATGACCACATGGTGAGAAAAACGAGTACAACCAGGGCTAACACAGGTGAGGGTGCATAAGCGGTAAGTATCCCCAGCATGGACACAGTGAAACCGGCGGCGAATGAGTGGAGAATGCCAAATCTAAGGTAAATATAATCCAGTACAAAAAAAGTTAGAAGGTCAAAGAATGCGCCGCTTACTGTCTGAGAAAACAGGGCAGCTGTGATGACCGAAGCAATTATGGCCGGGACAATCACATCTCTTTTCATCGTTCTGTAAGGTTGCAGAAGATTTGTCAATGACAGTTTTCCCGTCAAGGCAAAATAGGCTAATATCATAATAAATAGAGGCACAAATTGCAGAATGGCAAGATCGGCAAGGGATGAAACTCCGAGCACAAAGGCTTGCACGCCAAGCGGCATGCTGTATATTGATGGTATGGAATAGCCAGGAATAAACCCGGAGATAATGGAAATAAAGAACTCGAGAAGTATGAAAATGGAAAAATACTTGAAAAACTCAGTTTCTCCTTTTTCCTTAGCCTTCCTTTCTCCGATGGGCTTAACAACCAACATGTACAGGGATGCCAGAACCGCAAGGGCAGTCAGTGTGAACAATAGGTAGATAGAGGAAACGCCAAGGGATACTTTGAAAATAATGTAGGTTGAACTCTGCTGGGTCAATATTGTTTGTATCTGGCTAAAAATGTCCGGGGTCAACACGAAGAAGATTAATACGGCCAATAGAACGGCTGCGACCCCGAAATAAACGGTAACCAATGAAGGTACGTCTCTTCCTTCTGCCAATGAGGGTTTAGTATCTCGTCGGATATATTTGTTGCCCAATCATTCAAGAGTTATGG
>DAICSO010000114.1:0-1084 GCA_027368075.1 bacterium | reverse complement strand
AACTGGGAATGTTGTCTTCAAAATATGTTGTCTCATATGTGTTTATCGGACCTTGCCCATTGGATATGTATAAGCTGCTGTTAAGCGAGAAGTTATAAGTGTAAATGCCTGCGGACAGGTTGTCACTGTTGTAATAGAATACATAATCGTTGGGAGATTTACTTATATTCCTTATTTGCGATCCATGATATACCAGATTGGTCGCTCCGTTGGTTATGTTAAGCACCGGGTGGATATTAGACAAGTCTACGGGCGAAGTCGAATTAAGAACCATTGTGAAATTATAGTCCCTGTTCACGCCAGAAAATGGGGTAACGTAGGTTGTAATTGTACTGAAGGAGGATGTGCTTGATATGGGAAGTTGCTGATAGCTGTACACGTTGTCAGAAAAGATGGCAGCGGCGAGAATTGCGACGATTATGAAGATCATCAGGCTGCCAAGTATCCTTGTTTTGATCCTGTACATTTTCGTATAATGCATCACTATGAAAACTGCAACAGGAACCATGAAAAGAAGTATCTCAGAAATGAAAAGTGATGCGTAAATAAGGATCACAGACGCGATTATTGAGATGATTGGAGCCGTAACACGATTATTCTTTACAATGAATTCACTTAATTCGGACAATGGCTCCGTAACCATAGATCACTATTTAGCGTTTTTGAAAAATATGAACATCCGGCTATCTCGCGAAACAATATCTATCTGGAAGGATGCCGATGCCTGATCCATCTTGAACCAGTTGGGTTGCCATATTTCCTGTTTAATATTGCCTGAGATAATTGACTGCCTTCCCACTTTTTATCTTACAACATGTTATGAGCTACAGTAATATTAATTATTAGCAATTCATTGCTCTCTCATGCTTCCAACCATAGAAGAACTGAGAAAGATGAGAAAGAATCTGGGAATCAGCCAGAAGGAACTGGCAAGGGTTAGCGGAGTGAGTCAGTCCTACATTGCCAGGCTTGAGAAAGGGAGCATTAACCCTGCATATGACAAAATAAGGAAAATATTTGATTATCTGAACAGATCAGGGCAAAGAGCGAAGAACATAGACCTTACAGTGGAAAGCATAATGAC
>DAICSO010000113.1:0-1086 GCA_027368075.1 bacterium | reverse complement strand
CTTGGCGAAAAGACCAAGGGACTTACAAAGCCAAATGTATTCGGCAAGGTAAATCCAATAACAATGGCTCTTTCCTCCGGATACTCATTTGTTGCAAGGGGATTCTCCTTTGACACAAAACACCTCAAGGATCTAATAAAGAAGGCGGTAACGCACGAAGGATCCTCGTTTATAGACGTTCTCCAGCCATGCCCCACTTACAATAACATAAACACCATGGAATGGTACAGGAGCAAGGTCTACAAGATGGATGATGAGAAGGCATGGGATCCAGTTGTCATGCCGGAAATGCCTGCTGAAGCCGCGAATGAAAAATTCAGCAACGCCTACAAGAGAGGGCTTGAGTGGGATGACAAAATACCAATCGGTGTGTTTTACGACAACAGGGCGATTCCAAGCTTTGTAAAGAGGATAGCGGAGTACGTGCCAGACTACTTGAAAAATCCTCCTGCGGAACAGATAGTTGCAGGCACTGACGGATATACGAACGTTGACCCGTTCAAAACCTTCGCAGACAGAGTGATATAGGGTCAGAGCACCAGAGAAACGAAATAGATTCCGAAGGCGATCAGTGCTACGGTGCTGAAACCCTTTGTAATCTCCTTTACCCTGCCTCCAAATTTTATGACCGAGTACCTTATTGCATAGCCGAGAGCAAATACCCACAGGGTGGTGCCCGCAAATAGAAAGAGGAAGGGAAAGTAGCCAAATTTTTCATAGAATCCTAGACCAGCCGTAAACCACCATATTATCTGGAAAGGATTCATTATTCCAACCAGCAGGCCGGATGCGTAACCTGAAGATCGTTGTGGCACTGTGGCAGAACTGTCACGCGATCTGGCTATTATATATGCCATAATGAAGAAAACAGCAGCCCCCGCAAGATATATTAGCTGATCATACCTTTCCAGTGAGACCGTATAACCAAATGAAAAAACCAAGATCAGCAATATAAAATCAGCTGACATTGCACCGAAACCAACCGATACACCACCCAATGCCGATCGGGATGCCTTGTCCACGATCATTGCCGTGATCGGGCCCGGCGGAGCTGCTAGAGATACCCCGAGAATGATTCCAAGTAAG
>DAICSO010000112.1:0-1090 GCA_027368075.1 bacterium | reverse complement strand
TCTTTACTGTGCTGTTAACCCTGGACATCAGCCATCTGTCGAGTGAATTCTCTGAATGATGGACACCACTGTGCTGGTACTCATCGAGGTTGGCGTTGGATGCGAAGAATGAGTAGACGTTTATCATGGTTCCAAGGGTCTTACGTGATTCATCAAGTATGACTTTTTCGTCCAGATTCTTTGGTTTCCATTGTGTGCCTGTGAGGAAATAAAGCCTCACAGGATCCGGCCCGAACTGTCTCAGCAGGTCTATGGCATAAACTGAGTTTCCCTTGCTCTTGCTCATCTTCTTTCCGTACCTGTCCAGAATGAAGTCTATGGATACCGCGTTTCTGTAGGCATTTTTACCAAAGAGAACTGTTGAGATGGCGTGTAGTGTGTAAAACCATCCACGCGTTTGATCAACCGCCTCGCTTATGAAATCTACCGGAAGGGATTCCTCTGGAGAAAATGAGTCCTCTAAGGGATAATGCATTGCCGCATATGTTGCACTTCCGCTGTCAAACCAGGTATCGATTACATACGGTTCCCTGTGCATATCCTTCCCACAGACGCTACACTGGAAAACCACCGAGTCTACGAATGGCCGGTGCAGGTCTGTTGGAACCGCTACTCCCTTGGCCTCGATCTCTTCCCTGCTTCCAATTGACTCATAATGGTTGTTCTCGCAAACCCATATTGGAAGTGGAGTTCCCCAGTACCTGTTCCTGCTCAGTGCCCAATCCTTTGCTTCCGTCAGGAAATTACCAAACCTCCCGTCCTTCAGGAAGTCAGGAACCCAGTTCACATTCTGGTTGTTGCTGACTAGCAGGTCCCTTACGCTTGATATCCTTATGTACCATGCGTCCAGTGGGTAGTAGAGCATGGGGGAGTGACACCGGTAGCAGAACGGGTAGGTATGACGATGTTTTTGAGACCTGAAAAGCTTGCCGTTTGCCTTAAGGTAATCTATGATCTTTGGGTCTGCTTCCTTGACGAATAGCCCGTTCCATGGAAGGAGGTCTGAGTTAAATTTTCCCGAAACATCAACAGGATTTATCATATCTACGCCCTCTTTCCTGCCGATATCGAAATCATCAGCACCGAAAGC
>DAICSO010000111.1:0-1099 GCA_027368075.1 bacterium | reverse complement strand
GGTGAAAGAAGACCTCCATAGGTCAGTGCTACCGCCCCATAGGTCAACAGGCTCAGTAAAGGTGACATGCCTCCAAAGGAAAGAAAGAAGACATCCCTGAATGAAAGGTGTCTTGGAAGTTCAGATTTGGAATCTATCTCAGAGTTCGGAATGTTCATTTTAACTCTGTTTGTGCATACGTCTGAGCATAAAATATGATCTTTCAATCATATAAGCGTGTATCTTTCTGCTTGACAATATCCTTGCCAGGAAGAACCGGAAGACTACCGGATTTAGGCATTTATTTTCACTTCAGTGCCTGTATCCTGTGGAATAGGCTCGTTGTCTTCCTTCAGTACCTCGATGTATAATTCAATGGCTGCCAAGTATGGAACAAGTTTCAGCCTTTCAAATATTTCCTCACCGAATTTGGCAAGAAGGAGGAGGGTGCCAAGGAACATGAGGGCGAGTAATGGGTCTGAAATTCCATACATGTTGTCTAGAAAAGGTCATGATATTTAATATTATTTGGTCTCTTCACTTCACCTGATATTGGGGCTATGGCACCATATCCTGTTGGTATACCCATGGCAAAGAGAATGCCAAGAGCCAGTGCGCCACTCGAAATGTGGGTTGATACAGGGTTTGGCACATAAAATGCACCACCGGTCAGGGAAAATGAAATAGCCACAATGACCAGGATAATACCTATCTCAGCAATTCCGGTATAGATTGCATATTTTGCTGATGGCTTTATCCCCAACACGAGGAAAAGTGAAGCAGGCAATACTATAAGCAAGAGTGTCGGTAAAACGGGAAAGCCGAATACAGTGGTCACCACGAAGACGGAACCAATCACGTAAGCAAGGCCGAAAAGCATTGAGTAAAAAAGGTATACCCAACCTGTACTGAAGCCAACCCTCTCAGAGAGAACCTGGAATGCATAAGTGTAGTATCCCCCCGATGTTTTAAACCTCCTGGACAACTGCATAACTACTAGACCGTTTATGAGAACAAGGAGGGTCCCCAGTATCATGATCACCGGTGAAAGAAGACCTCCATAGGTCAGTGCTACCGCCCCATAGGTCAACAGGCTCAGTAAAGGTGACATGCCTCCAAA
>DAICSO010000110.1:0-1155 GCA_027368075.1 bacterium | reverse complement strand
ACCTTCCCAGAAACACTTGAGAGAGATATGCAAATTGATCTTGCTATCGATAAGGTAATTGTGCTTGCTGGAATCAGAAGAAGCGGCAAGACATACGAACTATACAATATAATCAAGAAATTATTATCATCAAGCATCCCCAGAAACAGAATACTTTATATCAATTTTGAAGACGAGAGATTTATAAGTTCCACACATGAAGACCTTGATAAAATTATTGAGATATACATGGAAATTTCCGGAGTTGGTGTTGGTACCAATGTTTACCTGTTTCTGGATGAAGTACAGAATATTGAAGGCTGGGACAAATGGGTCAGAAGGATGCACGAATCACGAAGCTATAAAATATTTATCACGGGGTCTTCATCAAAACTACTGAGTTCTGAAATAGCCACATCACTCGCCGGAAGGAACATAACTTACATTGTCTATCCATTTTCTTTTAAGGAATTCTTGTTTTTCAAGAAAATTCCAGCCGACCGGTTGAGTGTTTACTCTAATAAGGGTATTTTCAATAAATTACTCGGTGAATACCTTATAAACGGAGGATTTCCCGAGGTTGTAAAAGCCGAAAATCCCGATTCGAAGATCAGGATTTTATCATCATATTATGATGCGATAATTTTTCGCGATTTAATCCAGCGTTATAGGATCAGGGATGTGAATTTGTTGAGTAGTGTCCTAAAATTTTCCCTTGCCTCATATTCAAGCAATTTCAGTGCTTCGAAATTGTTCAATTACCTGAACAGCACTGGGCTAAGAGTAAGCAAAAAAACGGTAAATAATTTTATTAGATACGGAAAAAGCGTATTCCTCTTTGATGAAATCTATGCCTGGTCAAGAAGTCTGCGAAAAGCAAACCAGTCAAGGAAAAAAATTTATCTCACTGACCCAGGATTTTCTTTGTTATTTAAAAGATCTGATGACATGGGCAAACTGCTGGAAAATGCAGTTATGATCGAGCTGTTAAGAACTAAGGCATCTGTAAACATGATGGAGATAAATTACATGGAGATAGGCGGGAAGGAGGTTGATTTCGTCGTATCACGTACAGGAGAAATTGTGGAGGGCATCAATGTTACTATGGAATTAACACAATCCAACAGGGAAAGGGAAATAAAGTCGCTGGTTGAGTTCATGAAAAAATTCAAGGTA
>DAICSO010000010.1:0-29469 GCA_027368075.1 bacterium | reverse complement strand
CTGCCGCAACAGAATTTTGGGATAATTTAGAGGTAGTGTTATATTGGATTCCAAGAGGTTTGAAAAGTTGATCAACGACAGATTCATGCTTCTTGTCTCTGTCGTAAACGAGTATCATGCTGTGTTAGTACATTGAAAAGCATATTTAAATTTTTGTGAACACTTAATAATATACCTATATATACATAATCAACTAATGGGAAATGAATATAAAATTCATGAAAATTTGACCTCGCATGAAATAGATTTTAATTATACATTGCCCTTAAGCTGCATGGACTTTCTGGAACAGATAAAAAACCTTAAGGAGCAGTTCAGATCCGACTCTAAATTTCCACTTCCCGACGATTTTGAAAATGTGGTCATCTCAGGAATGGGGGGATCTGGTATTGCTGGTAGAATTTTCCAGGAGCTATATCACGAGAAGCCCATAATCATTAATGACGGTTATGAAATACCTGAATGGGTTAACGCCTCAACTTTTTTCGTAGCCATCAGCTATTCTGGAAACACTGAGGAGACGATTTCCGCAGCTACCAGGGCTCACTCTGCGGGCGCGACCATAGTTAAGATCAGTTCCGGCGGTAAACTTTCGAAGTTGCCCGGTCTGCAGGTAACGGTTCCGGGAGGCGTTCAGCCAAGATCCGCACTCGGGTACCTTCTAGCTCCCTTACTGAACTCATTCGGATTGCTTTCTCCTTCAAGGGATCGTGTCTACAGGCTGATAGGCAGCGTAGACGATGACAATAATTTCCTGAAATCAATTGCGAGCGAGATTGCCAGCAGCCAGTTGATCCCCCTGATACTTACTCTTCCAGGATTCACATCCACAGGCATTAGATGGAAAACACAGTTCAATGAAAACGCAAAGCTCATGGCGTTCAGCCTGAATTTTCCGGAGCTTGATCATAACGATATAATGGCCTTTGAAAAATCGTACCTGCGGGAAAAGTTCTTCCCGATTGTAATAGGTGAGACCGCTAACAAACAGATCACAAAGAGAGTCAGGATTACTTCGGAGTTAACCGGCTTAAAATTTTCCACAATCAGACCAAGGGGAGAATCTCTTCTGGAAAAGGTTCTCTACACCATTCATTGCGGCGACTATCTGTCATATTATACGTCATTATTCCGAAAACTTGATCCGGAGGATGTGGGTATAATTGAGAAGCTGAAATCTGAACTTGCCACCTAGGCAGGACTATTGCATAATACATCTACTGCAGTATCTGAGAATTTCCCGGGGGCAGAACACCTTCGATCTCATCCACTGGAAAGCTCAATTGCTCCGCAATTGTTCTGGCCACCTGTGACCTCTTCTGGCTTCCAGGTATTATTATGATTTTCTTCCCTTCCATCTTCTCTACACTTGAGACAGGACCTATAAGCGGAATGGGTACCCCGTTTTCATCTGCCTGGCAGATTGCCAGTTCTATTGGAAGATCGAAAATATAGTTTCTTTTTCCGCGGATTATCCACGACCCCTTTGAGACGTATTCGCCAGACTCCGGAGTCTTGCTTACCTGTGACGGGAGTACCCAGTAGGCGGTACCGGACCTGATTCCAGCTGACCACGCCCTGGAGAAAGAAACAGCGAACGAACCAGCCTCCTTCAGCGTTGCCTCTCCGGGCTTATTGTCACCCTCGACCTTGATAATGGTGCTCGGAGCCCCATGTATGTCCGCGTGCACGTATATATCCCGATCCGACAGGTGCTTCTTGACAATCTTCTCGTTGCTCTTGGCATCCCTGCCGGCAATTACAAGGTATCCTTCCGATGACCTGAACCAGTGATAGACCTCAAACCAGAATTTCGACCTCTTTCTAGACACCGCAGTTTTCTTGGATGATTCCACCATTTCCTTCTTTGTCTGCTCTATTGCGGTTTCGGCACCCTTAATTTTTGCCCTGTAACTTTTTGCCTCCCCAAAGAGTATACTTGCATTTTCTCCTGGCGTAACAGTATAATTCAGAATGACCTCGACTCCACCAATCATCAGCCTTACGGTCTTCTTAACGGGGTCTATTACTGCAACCGGATGACCGGACACTTCCTTGATCGAATCCAGCCCAGTTTTCCTGGCCCTTTCATTGAATTCCTTCAGGATGGATGAGATTTCCCCGAAGTTCGACATAACAAGTTTCCCCATGTCCTGGTACCTGTTCATGAGTGCGGTGAATTCTTCTATGCTCTTCATCTGGGATTCGATCCGTCTCTCCAGAGGGGACTCTTTCCTGACTTCATCAGGGTAATTGTCAAGATAATGCCGATAGCCTTCCGACAGGTCATCAAATTCTTTGTCCGGTTTTTTCGGTATATGGAAGAGCAGGACAGGTGAAACCACCTCTTCGCCTGAATAATAGAATGCCCTGTTTTTCTCGCTCTCCCTGACAATGCCAATTATAGCTTCCAAAATGGTTGCGCTCTGTCCCTCAAGCAATCTGGATGGTGTCTCTTTCTCCACGCCTATCCTGTATGCAACCTCCTCGGCAATGTCTCCGCCAAGGTTCATCCTGGTTGCCAGTGTCTGGACAATAGATCCTTTGCTATCACCCAAAACCTTTTTCATTTCTTCCAGGGAGTAACTTAAAGGATCATTAAGGCCAGGTGGAACATACTTTTCACCCTTTATCAATTTCCTGTTCTTCCATTCACGCGGATTGAATACAAAGTCCATCAGTCCATTGTTCGTTACGATGAGATTGCCCTCACGGAAGAGTTCCAGTATTATCTCCTGGCCGGTATTGAGTTCTATCCTTACCACCCTGTCGAAATTGATCTGTTCTATCTTCACTATTCTTCGCTCCGAGAGACTTTTCCTGAGAATCATTGATACAGTCGAAGCCTCGTCGGGAGTTCTCGGGTCATAGAAAAAGATACCTCTTGATAGCGAGACCATCAGATTTCTTTTCTTCATGTCAGACCGGTAAATCTGGAATACAAATTCGTTTGAAGAGATCTGGTAGATCTTTTTTATGAATGAATTACCTATTTGATCGCCATATATGGAAATGAAAGCGTGGAAATCCAGTGAAGACTGTTTGAGTTTCATTACACCTAAGGCATGGCTGGATCGCATAACTATTTTCTGAAATTCATAACAGACCATATAGACGCAGCAGTTGTCCCCATGCGTTCATGGTAAACAGGCCGCTAACGATTTTAATGAAGATGAAATGCTGTCTTGATGCCTTTAAGGGACAATACTTTCCAGTCTGAAAAGCTTGAAATAGATTACTTTGTGTCGGACAACCCGAGCAGCAAGCGTAATGTATTCATCATACACAATGGTAGTACTGGATCTGCGGATCCGGGCAAATTCGGGATATTGCGGAAGGCCGAACAGGAAGACATTACCCTCATCCTGGCAATCTATAGATACGCTGGAAACGGAAGTATATCATTACAACAACTCGCGGAATCGGCATCGCAGATATGCTCCAGGGAGTCTGTTAAAACCCCCATTATGGTAGGGTCCGGACTGGCTGGGGCAGCTTCTGTGTATTGTGCAGCAGGTCCATCACCGTGGATCAGCGGCGCTATCGTCATTTCACCGGAAAGTATTGAGGAAATTTATTCTGTCCTGTACAGGGTATCTGTTCCAGTATTGTATGCATATTCCCGAAGCGATGGCATTGAGGAGGAAAGAACGATGTTCAGGTACCACGACCTTACCGCTGGTTCCCGCTTGATAAAGCTGGGGGGCATAGCCAGTGACATTTACATTCGTCGTCCGTCACAATTTATTAGCCTTCTTGATGATTACATAGATCATGCCGGCACATAAATCCGTCGTGAATTTGCAAATCAGGTACGGTGACATGGATACACTGGGACATGCTAACAACGCTGTATACCTGACCTATTTTGAGCTTGGAAGAATAGATCTGCTGAAGAAGTACGACATGCTTAAAAATATAGATGAGATCAATTTCGTCATTGCCCGGGCCGAAATAGATTACCGCAGGGCCATAACTCTCTTTTCCATGCCTGTTCTGGAGACTTATATAAGCAGGACCGGGAACACAAGCGTTACCTTTGAACACATAATCTATGAAAAAGATACAGGGGATGTATACTGCAACGGGAAGACCATTGCCGTTTTCCTCAAGGGTGGAAGGAAGGAAAAAGTCCCGGATGCCATAAGGTCAATATCTGGGGATCAAGCCGGTGCCATGCTGTAGGGAAGCCAAATAAGCCACGCTGGTGTGAACGGTATCATGGCCCAGAGGGTGAAATGGATAACCATGTCGATATAGATGTTCTTCCTCAGGAAGTAGATTGACCCGTAGATCAACCCGATTGAGAACATGTCGATCAGGAAAAATTCGGCAAAAATACCGGGGTAACCACCGGGAGAAGCTATCAGCACTGCAGAATAGAAGGACATATAAAGCAACGCTTGCAATATTACCGCAATTCCGCCCCGGGCAATCGGAGCAAGATAATTTATCATCACATACCTGAAGTTGATTTCCTCCAGGAGGACGGGTGCATACAGAACAACTTCAAGATATGATGTCCCTGCCCTGTACACTGCATATATGTAAAACCATGCCGAAATTGCTACAAAAAATATTATTATGTCCCTGGACAGCATTAGCTTGCTGAGATTTTCCCGCAAATTTCCGCGCAAGTAGATAAGTATGAACATGAATAGAGGGGTCAGGGCAAGATACAGGTAATACAGGAACGGAATCCCCAGCAGATAAGTACCAAAAAACAGGGAAAAAATGACCGCCTCAAAGGCTATAAATAATGTGTATCTAAACCACGGCTGCCGGATCATTGTCAACTCCATATGAGTTCAGGCTTACATTTGTTGCGATCCACATTACGGGGAGCGCGACTACCCATATCGCTATGCTCAGTGTCGCCTGCCCGGTCAGTCCTGCAAGTCCCTTCCACAGTACCAGGTCATCCACGATTGTCACGTAGAAAAGTACGATTGCAAACATGCTGAACATCATGGTTATGAACTCCATGTACACCTGCTTTCCCTTGGGCTGCATTGTTTCATAAACATAGCCTGTGATAATGCCCGATAGAACTGACGTCATTGTCATGAGGGCAAACCAGTAATAATAGCTGTAGGCGTGGACTGTGAAGGCCGGTATAAACCACGCGAACATCATTCCAAAGGACAATGCAGTCAACCCTACGAGAAGAGGGCGGGAAATACTGGAGAAGTGTATGATCCTTGAAATTATCAGTGCCAGGACAATACCCTCAATGAACATGACCATGTCGATGGAGACAAAGAAAAAGAGATTCTTGACAAGTCCCAGGTATATGCCGAAAGTCTCGATGAATGGAACGGAGATCAGGAATATAGTGGAAATCAGGTACGCCAACACATTTCGGTGAAAAAGTTTTCCGATGCGAATGAGCCTTATTCTCCTGCCTCGTATATAGAAAAAAAAGAGGAAAGTGTTTGTGAGGGCCAGAAGCACCATGCTCTCAAGTATAAGAGGAATTATAGCTACGCTGAGGAGCAATGTGACTGCTGTCGGAAAGGCTGCGGTTATGCCTTCGCACTGGCAGCTGAGGATAGATAGCGCACCGGTGAGAGAGCCGCTCACACTGCTTCCTGCAGCATTATTCCTTACGTGCCTGAAAATTAGTGTATAGTTTTCTGTAAGGATGGATGCAAGTCCCGTGAAGAGGAGTAGAGCTTGGTAGCTCAGGGTAAGTACAAAGAGGCGGGTATATGCAACCAAAGCTCCGGCAAAAAAGGGAGGTACGCCTGCAGGGCTCTCATCATCGTATATGGAACCCACGTAAACTGGAGGCGAAAGAGTAGGAGAGAAATAGAATCTCATAAGGCCGGAAAGGTAGAACATTATAAATACCACTGAATAGAATACCGCCAGTTTATAAACAGAGATTTTCCCGGAATAGAAATGCCTGGCAAAGATGTAGCCATTGATCGTCAGCGAAATTAGGGGAAAGATAATGATGTTGGGAACCCAGATCGCAGAGATGAGAAAGAACACATAATATGATACCACAACGAGTGAGAGGTAAAATTGCAGTGTTCTTATTCCATGGTTATCGATTGACAGGATGAATGGTAGAATTATAGCTGGCAGGAATATTACGATAGATTCAACCATTACGGAACTCTCGTAGAAGATGGCCTTTGAGAGTAACCCGAATTCAAGGAAAGTGACGGTGGAAACAAGTGAAAGAATTGAAAGGGCAAGTACATCGCTTCGTGTCTTCATATGAAAGCAATCCAGATAGCTATAAGCAACGCCAGCAGATAGAAATTGGACGCATGAAAGGCTTTCTTGAAACCTTCAAGGGAATAGTTCCTTGCCATTGACGATGCCACGAAATAAAGCATTATCGCGTCCATTGCAGCTGCTATGGGAATATAGAAAAAGCCAAGATGAATTGTTGGTACGAACAACGGAATCATCGAGTATGCGATAAGTATGATTGTATTTGCAAGTATCCATTGCGCGCCCTTCCTTATACCAACGACTGCAGGAAGCATAGGGACACCTGCCGCCCTATAATCTTCAGTATTACCTGCCGCTAGGCTCCAGAAATGTGTAGGAGTCCACATGAATACCAGGAATGCCACGAAAAGTGAGGTAAGTGATACGGATCCAGTTTCCGCAGCCCAACCTGCCAGTGCAGGAAAACTACCGGCAATGCCGCCTATAACTATGTTCCATGTTGTCCTTCGCTTGAGAATGATGGTATAGAGAAAGACATAGCTCAGGAAACCAGCAAGGATGAAAACCATTGTAATTAAATTGAGGAAAATGAATGCCACAGGCATTGAAACGAGTAGCATCAATGCAGCAAGAACTGAATAAAATTTCCTGTTTCCTGCGTTAATTATGGCACTGCGCGATGATGTTCGTTTCATCTTGCCATCTATGTCAACGTCATAAATGTTGTTGAACAGGGAAGCGGACATAGAGGCTAACGTACCCGAAATGAGAAGAGGTATCAGCAAAATAAGGTGGGCTCTGGCAAGAGGAGCTACAAGGAAACCAGTGACCGCAACAACGTCTATCAGTATTGTTATTTCGGCCTTGGTGATTTTCATGAAATTATTTACGCTCATCCAGCCACCATGTGAACCTTCATTTCCATCGTGAATTTAACTTTGCTGAATTTCAGGCGTTATCACCTTATCCGGATAATATATTGAGCGAACGAATCTTTAAGCTGAAGTCACAAGTCATTGCTGCTACACTCAAAGCCTCATCCATGCGGCCATCTGCTCCACAGGAGTCCAGCTGATTACGGGTTCATCAGCAAGGCATGGGCAATTCTTCAGGTTGAGAGGGATATGAGTTATGGTGGCAAACACATTCTGCATAACGGCTGCATGGCTTAAGGTTGCATGGGTCGCAGGTAAATGGATACCCAAGGGTGCCAGCTCAGTGCTTTTTACCACGTTGTTGCTGATGGATGTTGAATTTGCAGGCAACACATTTATCGTGCCAACCATGGTAGTTGGGTGAACCTGACACCAGTAAGTATAAACTCCAGGCGTCTGGGCGTACCACTCACCCGTGTACTTCGATCCCGGAATAGGGTTTATGGCCCCGATGACAGAATAATATGCGGCAAGGTTTTCGCTGGTTCCCTTCGCTATGTAAAGATTGTGAGGCAGGGAGTCGGTTTCAATAACTGTAAATGTCACAACTGTTCCCACTGTGTAATTGAGGGTAGGATTCACCGGGAGACCAGGGTTTCCGTATGGTGATGGAGTGTCCCAGCCAGCTGCGTTAGCATAGAGCGTAGTGCTATTTGTGTATGCCGGATTTGGAGGGATGACCTGCGAAAGCACTGAAGTCGGTTGCGGGCTTATGACGAATCCGACCGCAACGGCAATAGACAGAACAACAATAACTGCGAAAGCTACACCGCCCTTACTTCCATCCATATTACCTGCCTCCTGAAACAGCGCTGCCGGACGGTTCCGGGAAATCCGGTTCAAGAATATTTGAAGTGTCGGTAGATGGGGCCTTGAGCCAGCTGCTTGCGATGTTGTAAAGGAATATCAGCTGTCCAATCCCTATAATCAGTCCTCCAAGGATTGCCGTGTCCTGGAAAGGCTGGAAGAATGGGAAGTATCCATCAACGGCCCTGGGCATACCAAGAAATCCTCCGGTAGTCCACGCGACTGACATAAGGAATGATCCGATTGCGGTAAGTGCAAAATGCCATCCGGCAAGCCTCTCATTGTATTTTCTCCCCCTGGTGAAGGTTGGAAACAGCACGTAAAAGGCGGCGAATGCTACTCCGGTTGTCACTCCAAGGAATATGAAATGGAAATGTCCGGTAACCCAGTAAGTCCCATGAACTAACTCGTTGACTCCAACATTGCTCTGCATAACTCCGGTGATACCACCAATTATGAAATCTATTATCCCGTTTATAATAAAAAGCATCGGCGTAGTCATTCTTATCCGTGGGGCAGTCCACATAGTCGCTATGTAATTGAATACCGTAATTGCGGAGGGTATTACTATGAAGAAAGATGCGGTGCTGAAAAACAGATCCCACGCAACACCTAATCCGGAGTTCATGAGATGATGTCCCCAGACGAGCATGCTCAGGACAAGAAGCAGCCCAAGGCCAAATACTGCGGAACTGTAGCTGTACACCTTGTTGCCCGTGAATGTGGGCATCATTTCATATATGAGACCAAAAAATGGGATGACGGGGATATAGACTATTGGATGTCCCCAGAACCAGAAAAGAATTGTAAACAGGAGCACGTTCCCGGAGGATGCTGTGAAGAATATGGGGTTGAAGAAATCATAGAACAGCATACCCAGTGCTATCATAACAGGTCCTGCAGAAAGCACGGCGAGTATCATGGTAAAGAGGACAGACCATGCGTAAATGGACATGTTTCCAAGCTTTACAGACTCTGACCTGTCCATGAGTATCATGCGTATTACAACAATACATATGATCATTATGGCAACGAAGATCATTTCCAGACCTATGATGGCAAGCCAATTATCAGCTCCAGCTCCGCTGAGCGTACCCTGCAGTGCTAGAGGTGGATAGAAATACCAGCGTGTGGAAGATCTGGAGAGAACTATGAATATTCCACCCAGAAGCCATATCCAGTATGCAAAGGAAGAATAGCTGCCCATGTTGTCCCGCCTGACTTTTATGGCAGTTGGCAGGAGATAATAGGCCAGGCCAACAGTGATTCCCATGGCCCACATGTATAGCATCAATGTTGCATGCTGTGTCAGCACTATGTCGTACTGATCCGGGCTGAGGACAGATGGAGTGGGGACTGTAAGGCTCACCCTGAGGAGTATCCCGAAAGCGCCAGCTATAAAGAAGAAGAGCAAGCTTGTGAAAATAAACCTGAGCCCTATGCTTTTAGAGTCATTGTACAGGAAGATTGACCAGTCCGCAAACCTCTGCTTTGTCTTCAGCTGATCCCGGGCGTATGAGGCTGGGTCGATGTAGTCGTGGCTCTCAGCATCCTCCGCCAGGGCATCTCTTCTGGAACTATATAAATAGTAAATGAAAAACGCCACGACTCCTACAAGGGACATGGCGATGGAATATTCGAGAAGCGTAACGTAGAGTGCCATCAGTTCACCACCGTCATATATCCCCGCATTGTGTAGTGGTATTCACCGCAGTATTCAACGCACACGAAATAATACGACCCAACATGCGTAGGAGTGAACTGTATTTCATTAGTCTGCCCCGGCACTGCGTAAGATTGCAACCCCATCTGCGGTATGAGAAGCGAATGAATCACAGCAGTGGAACCAGGGTTGGGCTCCGACGTTATTACCAGAGTATAGGTATGGTTTACCTGTACGGTGAAAGCATCATAGGTAGTGTTCCCGGTGTAGTTTGTGAACGCCCAGTCCCACTGTCTTCCAACGACGTCTATGACGTATGGCCCAGTGGGTATTTTACCAGTATCTGCCTGCGCGATCTCAGCTGACTGATTGTCCACAAGCATGATATTCCAGACCATGGAAACAGCGAGGACTGCTATAACTCCCAGTATCCACATAAGTTCTACCTTTGTCTTCTTATTCATCGAAAATCCTCCCAGTCATGTGATCGATCCGCTTTCTTAAAAACAGGATAAAGCAGCAAGAGTATTGTGAAGGCCCCGCTGGCAATACCCGTCGCCATATATGGCGCGGCAATTGTTGCTGTCTGCGAGCCCGGATTGCCACCGAAAAATGATGTGAAAGCATATGCTAGAAGAAAATCGCTGATTATGCCTATCACAACAGAGACGATGAAGAAAATGAGAATTTTAGAAACTTTCTCATCCATGGGATTGTGATACACCTACTTTATTTAAGTTTTTTCGATTCAGCAACTTTCAGATCGCTCGTGGAAGCTGATTTTAACTACGTTCACATATAATAAACATAGAATATAATGGAAATCAAGAGCGTCCAGCTATCAAAATGTTGTTATTTTTATCTTAACCCTGTTTCTCAGCAAATATGCAAAGTTTCCAAGAAACCGTTCGAAATAGTTTAATCTACTATTAATTACTCTGGATTTGTGCAAAATACCATAGCTGTTCTTTCCACCGCGGCAGTCATGACAACCATAATTTCATTTTTCATAGTTTACATTGCCAGAAACAAGGAAAAATTCTCTTTCAAAAACGTTGTTGTTGCCTCCCTGGTTCTGACAATGATGGCAAGCATGCTTAATTCGCTCACCTACCTCATAGACACGCCGTCTGGATTTCTCAATACAATAATTGCTGTGAATTTCTCTATGGTATCAATGGCAATAGCCATAATTGCAATATTCTGGAGCGCTGTTTTCGGGAAATACAGCGGGGTATCTGGAAGAATTTCCACGATGTTTTCACTCCTGCTGGTCTGGAATGAGATTTCAATGGGTATCTTTCTTTATTCTCTTGCCTTCCCCGGTTTTCTCGGCCGTTTCAATGGCACCTTGCCTGGTGCATTTGAGAACATGTTTGGCGTGAGCCTGAACTATTATCTTTTCATCGTACCCATGTTACTTGAAATGCTTTCCGTGACATACTTCATCAAGCATTCCAGATTTGTAAATTCCATACTACTATCAATATTTACCATGTCCTTGTTCTCACCCACACTGGATGGTAATTCTGAATTTGTTTGGATAGGATCAACAATCACTGTTGGGGTCATGATAATTTTCATGATTTATTTCTATGAACTGCTTTCCAGGCGCAAGACTTCCATGAAACTGACTGAAATGAAAACACTCTCCTGGCTTTTCCTTATTTTCCTGTTCATGATGGCCGGTGAATTTGCTGGTAGCCTCGATTACACACCATTTGGGCTTGGTTGGTTTATCTATGGTATTTCGATGACTGCAGGAATGTTCCTCTACTTCAATGTGACTTTCAAATATGATGACTCGGGAGAAAAGAGGGTGGGATGGGTGAAACACCCACGCCTCATGTTCTGGATCCTGTCCTCATCGTTCGTATCAGAGATTCTTGCTGCCGGGGCCATTATCTCGCTATTTTTCATCAGTCACTCAACCGGCGTTTCTCCACTAGTTGAATTTTCAAATGCACTTGGAGGGGTAAAAGTCTTCACTCCTGCGTCTGAGATTGTTGACATCGTATACCTGATAGGGGCGATTGCGAACAATCCAATTTTCCTGATAATAATGGGAATTGAGATGGGAACACTGGTTGTTATAAGGATTACAAAAATTACCTGGAAGGAGAAAAGGGTCAATCTTTCCCTGGCACTTGCAGCATTCGCCCTTTATACAATCATTGGGCCAAACTTCGTGGACAGGGGGTTTTACGATCATCTTCCCCTGTGGGCCAATGTCGGTGCGCTTTCCCCACTGTACCCGTATTTCATAATCCCGGTAATCGCAAGCTACGCCATATATGCAATCCTTGCTCTGCTATTCGGCAGAAGAAGCTATTGCAGTACTCTGTGCCCTTCCGCTGTTATGTATGGGGGGACTCTCGGGCAGGAGATGATAAGCTACAACTACGAAACGAAGATAAGCAGGAACAACCTTGGGAGCAAGTTCAAGAAGAAAATATTCCCGCTGATATCCGGATCCTGGATAATTCTTGCCATCGTTTCAGTCATTTCGTTCTATTATTCAAGAAGCGGTAATCCTGGACTGTCGATTTATGGCATAGACGCCTCAGTCTTCTTTTCCTTTTTCACCTGGAATTTCCTCTGGTACATCTTCTTTATTTCCATTCCCTTCGTTGGAATGAGCCCTTGCAGGAGATATGGCTGGTGCACAACCGGAACATTTGTGGGATTTTTCAGTAAAATTGGACTGTTCAAGCTGAAAGTCAATAATCCGCAGACCTGCGTTACATGCAAAACAAAGGATTGTGTCAAGGCATGTGAGGTTGGGCTGGCCGATCTGCCAGGCCAGTTTATCAGCAAAGGTTTTTTCAAAAGTTCGAAATGTGTCGGCTCGGGATCATGCATACAGGCCTGTCCCTATGATAATATCTTTTTTTATGACATCCGGAATTATTTAAAAGAAAAAATAAAGTAAAATGTTCAGTCCATATCTCTTGTTGCAACCTTCAGTTTTTCCTTCTTCTTGGGCTGGTCTATCTCTTCAAAATTATCCTGCAGCTTTTCCAGAACCTTTGGGAGTGTAGTGTATTCCATGTCCTCGTCCGGAAGCCTGTGCGGTTCAAAGGGACCCATTCTTCTCATATAATCCACAATGTTCACGGCTGTCTTTCTTGCACCATCGAATGCAGGATCGTCAAACATGTCTACCGGACCCGCAAGAAGCCCGTCCTTCAATACGAACCCGAGGGCAACTACTCTTGGAGGGCCGTCAAACCTTGTCATCTTTGCATCCTTCATGCCTACCGGCATAAGTGGTCCGTTGAATGATCCCCTCATCCATCCTGAAACGAGGAAGGGATAGGAGAATGCCTCAAGTGACTCGCCTGCAGCCGGAAGTCCGGACTGAAGCCTGACAATGCCGGCAGGATCGTCCTTTCCCACATACTCGCCTGCAATGAATGATAACTTATCAGTAGATATCACTGCAACGTTTTCATCCGGGAGTTTTTCGTGTGTTGGTTTTGTGTATACTCTCTTTATAACGTATTTGCTCTTTGATCCTATCATGGCAAGCAGGTCGTATACATTCTCGGGTGTGGATAAGAAGAGGCGCTTTGCTTTCATTATATCCCATACCTCGAAAATGAACCCCTCGTGCATATTCGGATCTATTACCAGTCCCGGTGTGTTGAAGGGATCGGCAAACATCTTGTAAATTGGGAAGTTAAATGCTCCCGGCTCTGTCTTGTCCATCATGTAAACGATGAAGGGCTCTGATTTTCTTGGTGTGATCTCCATCTCTGCAACCCCTGGGCCCATGCCTTTTATGTTTCCGGAAAATGCGTCCTTCAAGAGGTCCTGACCCGCGCCATATAAGCCAACCTTCTTAGCAACAGCGGTGCCGGCCTTGAATGCTTCCCAGGCGATGCCATGCACTTCTGAATTGTCTATCCCGAGGGTATGTATCATTGTAATCTGTATGTCGTCACCGACATGGGAGATTCGATAATCAGAAAGAATCCCCTTACTGTGATCCTTTACGTAGTTTTCGACCGCTTCTACTACAGGCCCGTATACGCTTGAATGACCGGGCAAACTTCCTATATCAGCCTTGATGTGGGAAATAGTTGTTTTCATGATATCAAGTAATTATGGAAATGATTGTTAAAAACTTTACCTATATGATGAGTATACAAATTCTGGATTTCTTCTGGTCCAAAAAACTATAATAGTATTGACTAAATCAGCCTAAAATGATTTCTGGGCTAGAGATCGCCGTTTTCCTTGTTTTTGCATGGATAGTTATAATTCTATACCTGAAGGAGAGAATAGGCAGGACAAAACACTTCTCAACGCTGGGCCCCGCCTTGATGATTAAGACAACAAAGAACAGGGGCGTTCTCGACGGGGTGGCCAAGCGTTTCCCCGGCTTGCTTTTCGGAAAACTGTCGGTAGTGCTATCATTCATAACACTTGTTTTCGCCCTTTTTTTCATAGTTTATGAGACTGTGCTTATTTCATCAGTAAGGATAGTTTCTGCTCCTTCACCTGCCCTTTATCTTGCACTTCCGGGAATCAACCCGGCAATTCCCATAGTCTACGGCGGAATTGCGCTTGTGGTATCCGTAGTGGTACACGAGTTCATGCATGGTGTTGTAGCTCGCAGGCAGAACATGAAGGTCAACTCAGTTGGTGCCCTGATATTCGTGGTGCCCTTGGGAGCATTCGTCGAGCCCGATGAAAAGGAAATGATCAACGCGGATCCGGTTGTGAGAAGAAGAATAGTCGCGGCTGGTCCAGGGATCAACATTGTTATTGCAATGATTTCAATCCTTATACTGATCTTCCTTCTGATGCCCTCTGCGCATGTTGTGAGCAACGGAATGTACGTAGAGCAGATATCGCCCATGACTGTTGTAAACAACACAAATGTTCCTACCGGCAGCCTCCTGACCTCGTATGGTACCTACACTGGAAACGCTGTGAACAATCTTACCACACAATCGAGAATAAATCCGGGCGCATTGGAAAATGCCTCTTTCATATATAACGGGAATAGGGAAGTAACAAAGATGAGGGCAGGAGTTGACATTGTGAACACAATTCCAGGCTACCCTGCAGCGAATTATACCGATCTGACCGGCTCCATAATACTGAGCATAAACAACAAGTCAGTTTACAATCAGAATGAACTCTCAAGTATACTTGACAATATAACACCTCATAGCAAAGTCACTCTTTCAGTACTGTATTTCAATAAGACCACACAGCATGACACGCCAGGCACATTTAGCATGACTTCGGTTTCCAAATATTCATACTATCAGAGCAACGATCCATCAGGAAACAGCAACTCTTACAAAAATCAGAGCTTTATTGGGATAGAGACAACCTATCTAGGCATATCTGGAGCGCCTATCAGCGATGTGGCCAGTTCAATATTTGGCGGAACAATCCTCACGGGAGGCCTCGCCGGGTCAATTTATGCCATTGCGCTTCCCTTTCTTGGACTTTCCCCCGTTCCAGTTTACCTGCAGACCTTATTTGTTACGCCTTTCCTGCCGACACTGTTCTGGGGGATCGTGAATATGACATATTGGTTTTTCTGGATAAATTTCCTGCTTGGTCTCTCCAATATCCTCCCAATTTCTGTGTTTGATGGCAGCCAATTTCTCAGGGACACTCTGAGGATATGGGGGAGAAGGAAGAGGCTGGGATTCCTGAGAAACGAGAGGAATGTGAGAATGATAATCAACACCATGAGTTTCATTATAATTATGATTCTGGTCTACGAAATAGTGTTGCCATACTTGAGGTGAATCCATGGATTTTGAATGTATTTATGTTCCGGGATGAACCTTTTTTTGGGAAAGTGCCTGAAACTAAGGATTTTGGGATACAAAATCATTTATATTTAGATTTGGGATAGTTTCGGCATGGCAGATGATGCTATACTTGAAGAGTTGAGAAAAATAAGGACGCTGCTTGAGCCCAAACCATCCCCCCCTAAAACTCCTCCAAAGAACTTTCTGGGGGAGTTCAAGGACTTCCTCTCGCAATACAAGGTAATGGGAATGGCTGTAGCTTTTATTCTTGGCCTTTATCTAGGAACCTTGGTCCAGGCGCTGGTAACTGATCTCCTCATGCCAATAATACAGTATGCGACGCCTCCTGGCGTGGTCTGGCAGGACATATCACTCGGTCCGTTCCTTGTGGGCAAATTTCTGGGAGCACTGATAACATTCCTGCTTGTGGTCGTCGTGATCTTTCTCATAGTGAAGGTTTCTGAAAGGGCCAATGTAAAGTGACCCTCCTCCCTTTTTGACAGCTCTTTTTTTATCACGCAAAATAAAAAAATCCTTATACAGTTTCACAATTGACTCGCGCTACAATTATTGTGGATATAATAATAACGGGTCGAAAGAAATGGCGTTTCCTGAAGCAGTTGAGAGAAGACTTAACAAGAAAATTTGTATGAGATGCAACGCAAGAAATTCACCGAGAGCTGAAAGATGCAGAAAGTGCGGCTATACTGGCCTGAGAATGAAAGCGAAGGAGAGGAGAGGTGGACAGTAAGTCCATTTTAGCAGAATCTGATAAACCACGCGTTGCGATCCTCCGGATGGAGGGTACGAACAACGAGGAAGAAGCATTTTATTCCTTTCGGCGTAGTTGTGCTGATCCGGAATACGTCCATATAAACGAAATAAGCCGCGGGCAGATTGATCTCGAAGATTTTTCGGCCATATTTATACCCGGAGGGTTCTCCGCGGGAGACTACGTGAGAGCTGGAGCGATATTCGCTGCCAGATTGAGGTTTTCCGTGATGGATAAGCTTGTACGCTTTATTAACAGTGAAAAACCTGTAATAGGAATATGCAATGGATTCCAGGTACTGGCAGAACTGGGATTAATACCAGATATCGACGGCAGGCAGGATAGGGTCGTGACACTTGCACCTAACACCTCGAGCAGGTTCGAATGCAGATATGTGTATATCAGGATGACCTCCAGGAACAGGATCTTTAGCGCCAGGTTCTCCAACGGAAGGCCGAGGCAGGTACCGGTGGCGCACGCAGAGGGCAGGGTGGTGGCTTCGGACATGAGGATCATTGATGCTATAGATGAGAGCGGACAGATACTCTTTCGCTATTCCAATCCCGACGGAACGGGGTGTGAGTATCCATGGAATCCTAACGGATCCGTGAAGGATATTGCTGCAATAACAAACTCTATAGGTAACGTGGTTGGCCTGATGCCACATCCAGAGCGCGTTTACTATAATTTCCAGATGATGGGGGATGAGAAAAGCGATCCAAATGGGACCGGCAGGGACTTCTTTGATTCTGTCGTTGACTACATTGCAAGGAAGTAAGCCAGATATTTACCTCAGAATATGGGTCTTCATGAATTCTGAAGTTCTATCCTTGAAAACCTCAAGTGTAGAGTCGTTGACAAGCATATAATCCGCCAGAGCTATGAGATTCCCTAGCCCCCACGATAGCTCCCTGTTATCCCGATCCAGCAGTTCGGCCTCAGACTTTATGTCGTCTGGACGATTTCTTTTCATTATCCTGCTCAGCCTGTCTCTCCTGTTGGCGAATATGGCAACTACTGAGAGCGTTGAGAATTTTTTCTGGAAGTATTCCAGTTCCTCGTAGTTGCGCAAACCGTCTATGATGGTGTTCTCGTTGTCTTCTATATACAGGCATGTTCGCTGGGCCCAGATGTGCATGCCATGTTTTTCCCGCTCTTTTGATGCGAAAGCTCCGACTTCGTGGTCCCTGAGTTCAATGCCGTTCTCAACAGCGTATTTCCTCACTGTATTGCCCATGTGAACGTCCTTGAACCCAAAATAGTTTGCCACGCTGATGAACTCGTCCTTTCCTGCTCCGGGCATTCCTGTTACCAGAATCATAGTCTCACTGTCCAAACATGAAGCCCATTCCGCTTTCTGCCTCGTCCTCTTCGTTCTTAATCAGCTTATAAATACTTTCGGAATTTTTGACCTCCTCAAGCCCTTCTGGTTTAAGTTCGGCTATCCTGGAAAAAACGTCAGGCAATCCTTCAATAATGATGTAAAGGGAGTCGTCCTTTCCTCCATAATTTTCAGCATTTTTGTATATTATCGTCTGTCTGCC
The DNA here is from genome assembly GCA_027368075.1 of bacterium. Taxonomy (GTDB): domain Archaea; phylum Thermoplasmatota; class Thermoplasmata; order Thermoplasmatales; family Thermoplasmataceae; genus B-DKE. Next base: position 11,776 of record DAICSO010000010.1, on the reverse strand, counting down.
TACGATGTCATCTGCAAGAAGTGAATCAAGCGTCTTTCGCTTTTCCTTCTTAAGAGAATATATCTTGTACATTTCAAAGTGTAATACCAGGATTTAATTAAAATGTTGCAAGACTTTCATTGAAAGGTGCACGTATTATATGGAGATGCGTAATTTCAAGTTTACCCAATCAGCTTCATATCTCACTTCTAAGAAAGATATTAGAACGAGATTGAAATCCCTGTAGCAATGTCGAACATAGACCTAAACCTCTCGATTGGTGGACCCCAAGGAGGAGGTATAGACACATCTTCAAACTTGATAAGCAGAGCTTTTGCATCTTCAGGATATAATGTTCTGGGCGTAAGAGAATTCCACTCAAACATTAAGGGAAGACACAGTTATGTGCACCTGAGAATAAGGAAGGAACGACCCAGGTCGCTTAAGTACCCCCTTGATTTCCTCGTCGCGCTTGATCCAGATACCATTTTTGAGCATCTGGAAGACGTTTCCACTGGAACCGTTGTTCTATACGACACCAATGATGAAAAAGCGGAACTCGCACAGGCAAGGATGATTATGAGGGATACCGCGAAGAGAATAAACAGCACCCTCCAGGAAAACAAGCTTGAACTCAACGTGAAGGGTGCACTTGCACTCATGAAGAACAGGGGGGCAAAGATAATGGGCATACCCTTTTCCAAGGTGCTGGAGGGCACGGAATTGGATGGCCCTGCAACCAGATACTACAATGTTCTTGGTGCGTCGCTCACGTTATCCATAATCGGGCTTGATCAGAAGTTCACCAGAGATTCCCTGAAGCACATATTCGGAAATAAGGAGAAAGTAATTGCCCTGAACGTTAAGGTTGTTGACGCAGCTTACAAATACTGTGGGGAAAACGGGCTGGCTGGGAAGACGCTCCCTGACATGGATGCAGCTCCCCGTATGCTCCTCACTGGAAATGACGGAGCAGCCCTTGGAAAGATCATGGGTGGTCTGAGATTCCAGACTTATTATCCAATAACACCTGCTAGCGATGAGAGTTCAATCCTTGAGGAGCATGAGGACATAAAGTGGCTGTCCAATGAGAATGAGAAGCTATCCAGCGGCGGAGTTACAGTTGTACAGACTGAGGATGAACTCTCTGCCATAACCATGGCTGAAGGGGCTGCCATAACTGGAGCAAGAAGCGCTACCGCAACAAGCGGACCTGGATTCTCACTGATGGCTGAGGCTATTTCCTTTGCGGGAATCGATGAAATTCCAGTAGTCGTTACTTTTTACCAGAGGGGAGGACCAAGCACCGGGCTGCCGACAAGAAATGGTCAGGCGGACCTTATGTTCGCACTGAACACGGGACATGGCGAGTTTCCGAAGATGGTAATATCTTCAGGCGATGTCGAGGAGTGCATATACGATTCCATGAAGGCACTCAATTATGCCCAGCGTTACCAGCTTCCTGTGATACACCTGATAGATAAGAACCTGGCAAATACCTCAGACTTCGTTCCAGAGATTGATACCAAGAAGATCAAGGTTGAACAGTCGCTAAGAACTGAAAACAAGACAGATTTCAAACGATATACTCTTGACACGAAAAATGGCGTTTCGCCCATGGGGCTATTCGGAAAGGACATATTCTGGATGACGGGAGATGAGCATGATGAACTCGGACACGTCACTGAAGACCCCATTATAAGGGACAGGATGATGGAGAAGAGGTTCACGAAACTTAAGGTTGCGGACGAAGAAATACCAGATGAAGATAAAGTTCAGGTCTACGGGAACACGGATGCCAGAATCACATTCATAACATGGGGCAGCCAGAAAGGTGTAATACTCGATTCAATAGACGCACTTAAGGCAAAGGGCATCGATGCTAACATGCTTTACCTGAAGATGTTCGAACCATTTCCGTCCAAATTTGTTGACAAATTCCTTAAAAAAGCCGGAACAATCATAGACGTGGAAAGCAATATGACCGGGCAGGCGGCAAAGGTAATCAGGATGAATACTGGTTTTGAAGTGACAAACTTCATCTTGAAATACAATGGAAGGCATATTACAGAAGATGAGCTGGTATCTGCCACAGCGGATATAGTAAGCAAGAAGAAGAAAATAGTGGTGTTGGAAAATGGCGCATAATTTTAGATCTGACGTTGCAATAGACTGGTGCCCCGGATGCGGTGATTTTGGTATCGTTACGGGACTGACACAGGCACTTACGGAGTTGAATTACGGACCAAATGACGTGGTCGCAGTTTCAGGGATTGGATGCTCCGGAAAGACTCCGCATTACCTCAACATTGCCGGCATACACACTCTCCATGGAAGATCCATACCATATGCCACTGGAGTCAAGCTGGCAAACCCCAGACTGAAAGTAATTGTCACAAGCGGAGATGGAGACATGCTGAGCATAGGGGCAGGTCATTTTGTAGCCGAAGGGAGAAGAAATACGGGATTGACCATTATACTTTACGACAATGAGGTTTACGGCCTTACCAAGGGGCAGGCTGCTCCAACCATGGCACTTGGCGAAAAAACCAAGGGACTTACAAAGCCAAACGTATTCGGCAAAGTAAACCCAATAACAATGGCTCTTTCTTCCGGATACTCATTTGTTGCTAGGGGATTCTCCTTTGACACAAAGCACCTCAAGGATCTGATAAAGAAGGCAGTAACGCATGAGGGGTCCTCATTTATAGACGTCCTCCAGCCATGCCCCACTTACAACAACATAAACACCATGGAATGGTACAGAGGCAAGGTTTACAAACTGGATGATGAGAAAACATGGGACCCTGTTGTCCTGCCGGAAACTTCTGCTGAAGCCACGAATGAAAAATTCAACAATGCATATAGGAGAGGGCTGGAGTGGGACGACAAAATCCCAATCGGCATATTTTACGACAACAGGGCAATTCCAAGCTTCGTAAAGAGGATAGCAGAATACGTGCCAGACTACTTGAAAAACCCTCCCGCGGAACAGATAGTTGCAGGCACTGACGGATATACGAATGTGGATCCGTTCAAAACCTTCGCAGACAGAGTGATATAGAGTCAGAGAACCAGGGAAACGAAATAGATTCCAAAGGCAATCAGTGCTATTGTGCTGAAACCCTTTGTAATCTCCCGTACCCTGTCTCCAAATTTTATGACTGAATACCTTATGGCATAGCCTAGGACAAACACCCATAAGGTCGTACCTGCAAAGAGAAATACGAAGGGATAATACCCGAATTTTTCATAAAATCCAAGGCCAGCGGTGAACCACCATATTATCTGGAACGGGTTCATTATTCCGACCAGTAGGCCGGATGCGTAGCCGGAAGATCGTGGTGGCACAGTGGTAGAACTGCCATGCGATCTGGCTATCATGTATGCCATAATGAAGAAAACAGCAGCTCCCGCAAGATATATCAGCCTATCGTACTTTACAAGTGAGACTGTATAACCAAATGAAAAGACCATGATCAGCAATATAAAATCAGCCGACATTGCCCCGAAGCCAACCGATACACCGCCCAGTGCCGAGCGGGATGCCTTGTCCACAATCATTGCCGTGATCGGGCCCGGCGGAGCTGCGAGAGAGACCCCGAGAATGATTCCGAGTAAGGCAGCTGATACCAGATCCACTGGCGCTAAATTCTACGCGATATAACAACTTTCCTATCCCTGATTCATGGGGAAAATGATTTATCTCTTGACATCATTTCAAAACATGGCGGAAAAGGTTTCAATTCAGTGGCATGGACATGCCTGTTTCACCCTGAGCTTCGGCAAAAAAGTTGTTGTTGACCCGTTCATCACCGGAAATCCGGCTGCAAAGATAAAGAAGGAGGATGTAAAAGCGGACCTTGTTGTTGTAACCCACGGGCATTCGGATCATGTTGGAGATTCTGTCTATATAGCAAAGAAAAACGGTGTGCCTCTGGTAACCATGGTCGAACTTGCGTGGATTCTTGAGGAAGAAAATAAGGGCCTCAACACTGTTGGCATCAACTACAGCGGCAGGACAAAGGTCGACGGCATAACTGTCAGCGCGGTACTTGCCACGCACTCCTCAGGCTATAATGGGAAGTACGCCGGAGGTCCTACGGGAATGATCATAGAAGACGGGGTTTCTGTTTATCACGCAGGAGATACTGGTGTCTTCAAGGACATGGAACTTATAGGAGAAATGTACAAACCGGATGTAGCCCTGCTTCCAATAGGCGGGCACTACACCATGAGCCCACACGAGGCAGCGGTGGCGGCCGGAATGATAAAGGCAAGAAACGTCGTTCCCATGCATTACAACACTTTTGACCTGATAAAACAGGATCCTATGGAATTCAAAAAGGAAGCGGAAAGGAACCAGAACGTAAAAGTGAGAATAATGAAAGTCGAAGAGGAGCTTACCTTTGATAAAACTGGACAGTGATGAAGAGTATCTATATAAGTTCCTGGAAACAAAGAAGGAAGCTTTCGAGAGGGCCATGGAAGAAGCTTCGGTAATAGTTGATTACGTAGATACAAAGATTGGCGGAAAGGAGTACTGGCAGGTCTCCTATGATGAACTCCAGATCATTTATGCGTGTGTAAAGCTGAAGCACCCGAAAATGGTGGCTGAAACGGGAGTTGGCCCTGGAACAACCACGACGGCAATACTGAGTGCGATGCGCGGGACGGATGGGATGCTCATAAGTTTTGATCTCGGCATCAAATACGGAGAGGAGGAAGAGGCTCTTCCCGTTGGGTGGGTGATACCCGAGACTCTCAAGTCTGGATGGAAACTCGTTATCGGGGATTCCAGGAAGACTCTGGAAAACGCACTCAAGTCCTACGGAAAGATCAATATTTTCTTCCACGACTCTCAGCATGAATACAATCACGTGATGTTTGAACTGGAAACAGCGAGAAAAAATGCCGAAAGCAAGCCCCTCTTCATTGTGGACAATTATGACTGGACCAATGCGCCTGCAGACTTCGCCCGCGATCATGGCTATAAACTCGTCAACGCGGCCGACGATCTCTGCCTCATATTTCCATAAATTTAGCGGTCATCCGGAACTGATTCTCTAAGATCGTCAAGCTTCTGCATGAGGTCTTCCGGCCTGGCTTTCTGCTGATCCTTGGGGTCTGTAACAAATCGGTACTGCCTGGTGATCTTACCTCCACGGAACATAGACAGATCCTCATCCTCGAGTAGATATTTTCGTACTGATTCGAGATTACCCATTACCTGGATAATTCTTGTACGTCCATACCTTCCCATGCTCTTGACGGACGATGAAATCAAGCCAAAATCCTCAAGCTCCGAGATTATATCGCTGATTCTTCTGGGAGTAAGAGCCTGAAACCCGAGCTCAGTACATATACTTCTGTAATTCTCATACAGCTCCCCGGTCACCATTAAAGAAGAGTCAATCTCCTGGGTAACTACAGCCGAAAGTAGAACAAGCTTTGACTGCATGGGAAGTGTGGTTACAGCTTCCTTCAGCACATCCATTTCGAACTTATCCCTTGCGCTGTACACTTCCGCATCAGTGACCTTCTCCCTCTTCCCGCGGATTGCAACCTCTATTGAAATTCGCAATAGGTCTATGGCCTTCCTCGCATCTCCATGCTCCTGCGCCCCAATTGCGGCACAGAGATTGATGGCAGAGTCCTCGATCGCTCCATCTCTTACTACTCCCTTGATCCTGTAATTGAGTATGTCCTTCAACTCCGAAGCATTGTACGGAGTGAAAAGAATACTCTCCTGGTTAAGTCTGCTCTTTACCCTTGCGTCAAGAGATTCCTGGAATCCCGTATCGTTGGTTATGCCTATGATTGATGTTTTTCCCCCGTATGTATCATCAGTGGTTTTGAGGATGGAATAGAGCGCATCGCCACCATTTTTCAGAACAAGCTTGTCGATTTCGTCAAGGACCACAATAAGGAATCTGTTGAATGAATTGACCCTGATCATAAGTTCGTTGTAGATCCGGTCCAGTGGCAAACCAAGCTCTGGTATGTTCTCATCTGCAGATCTTGAAAGTGAGTTTGCCATTTCAACAAGAATTGAATAGGGAGAATCAAAAATCTGGCAGTTGACGTACACTATTTTGACTTTTGATCCGGCAGCCTCTGAAAGCATTCTTGAAACGTACCTGGAAGCTGAAGTCTTTCCGCTGCCTGTTTTTCCATATATGATTATGTTGGAAGGCCTCGTGTCACGCATGATACTGCCCAGTATGGATACAATCTTCTCAATCTGAGTCTCCCTGTGAGGAAAATTTTCGGGTATGAATGATCCTCCAAGAGAAGCGAGATCTCCTGTCAGTAATTCGCTCTTCCCTGAAACCTCAAAAAATGGATTGGGCATAATGTATCAGTAAATAAAGATTAGAAGAGTAAAGTACTATAAACTTTGCTCACAGATTATTTGATAATTATTTTATATCTCCAATTAAAGTCAATTCCCTGCGAAAGAGATCGTGGTTGATTTCAACTTATCATGTCAGCAGGTATGATCAAGTTGTAATTTTGGCGATCTGAAAATCAGTATGCCTGTCGAAGGGCATGATGCTTGATTTTTCAAGCATTTTTATGTATCCCACAAGGTACATTGACCCTGCGACCAGGACATAACTTGAGTTTGCGGTAGCGTATTCGTATGCTTCGATTGGATCTGCGATTACCTTCACATTCTTGAACACCTGCGCCGCAACCTTCCCGAGCTCCTCCGCAGGCATTGCGCGGGGGGTATCCTGCGGGGTCGTAATGATCAAATCGTCAGAAAGATCATGAATTATCCTGAGGTAAGAGAAGAAATCCTTGTCCTCAAGCATGCCTATTATAAGGGTGGGCTTGATTTTGGTGAATTTCTTGAAAGAAGAGACAAGTGCATGTGCTGCCGGAGGATTATGGGCGCAATCAACCATCACCGGCGGATTGTTCCTTATAATCTCCATCCTGGCAGGCCAGCGTGCCTGGGATATGCCGCGTTCTATGGCCGCTCTGTCAGGAGACATTGATTTTCCATTCTCAATTGCCAGCACGGCCGCGGCTATATTCCGGACCTGAAATTCCCCGATCATTGAGGTCTTTATCTCATATGTGTCCACTGGCGTCTTCAGAACAAAGGACGTTCCTGTTTCCCATGTTCTAAGATCAACAACCGATGAGGCACGGGATACCCTGATAAGTCTGCTGTCGTTCAGATCTGCAACCCTGGAAACTGTCTTCACAACTTCATCTTTATCATCCAGGAGTATCACCGGAATATTTCTCTTTATTATGCCCGCCTTTTCATATGCTATGGAAGTAAGCGAGCATCCAAGTTTGTCGAAGTGATCATAACCAATATTGGCAATTATGCTGACTTCCGGTTCAACTATGTTAGTAGAGTCAAGCCTGCCGCCGAGCCCTACCTCTACAGATGCAGTCCTGACATGCCTGTCCGAAAAATACTTGAATGCCATCGCAGTTGTAACCTCGAAAAAGGTCGGGTTCCTGTCTGTGAGTTTCAAATTTTCTATTTCCGGCATATACTGCTGAATGAAATGTGATATTTGTTCGTCCTCAATGAATGAATCGTCTGCCATGATCCTCTCGTTAAACGTTACTAGATGAGGAGAAATGTACATCCCTGCGGGTGTGTGCTGCTGCAGCATATTGTAAATGAAGGAAGTAATTGAACCCTTTCCATTGGTTCCAGCCACGTGAAATGCGCTGAAATCCCTTTCTGGATTACCAATCATGGAGGAAAACATCTTCGTGACACTGAGGTCAAGCTTGACACCTTCCCTGTTCAGTGCATACAGATATTCCATGTTTGGGTTAGACACGGCACAGGCATAACTAAACTGTTAAAATAGTTACCTGAAATGAAAAAGAAAGTCGGCACACTGGCCGATGTTTCCTGTTTGACTGCTTTATGGCCCGGACGTGAATCCTTGAGAGAATAATGGGTAAATCACTTAGTCGAGCTTCTTCGAATTTCCTTAAGCGCTTCCTGATCCCGACAGTAAAGATATGGTGCCAAATCAAGGGAAGGCGGAGATTTCTCCAGTTTTCTGCTATACACATTTCTCAGGTGCCTGTCAACCTCGTCGCAGTAATCCTTCCACTTCACGCCTAAGCTCTCGACATACTTCTTTTCTATACCGGTTGCCACCTCGTGTGCGTATGGATATTCATAAGCCTCGTCTGAAAGCCATTTTTCAGGAAGTTCATGGTGAAGGCCTATGCTTTCCCTAGCGTCGACCTCCTTGCCGTCAATCTTCATCATCTGAGGGAAATGTTCGTCCAGGTATACGGTCTTGCCGTCCAGGGAGTATCCGCCTGTGTATTTTATATCAAAACTGGTGCTGACCCTTATGCCCTTTCCATCTTTCTTCTCTACCACTCTTCCAATCAGTTTCCTGTTAAGGAACACTTTGTCATCCTCTACGTCCAGTAAGGTCCCTTTATCGACGTTCGTTTCAGCGATTATCTTCACAAATTCAGGATCAATGAAATTTATGGCTATTATCCTGAATTCACCTTGTTCTCCTTTTGGATCTTTCTCATGCTCTATGACTTCAAATGAACCCATGAATATCTAAGCTATTATCGCTAAAAAGGATTTGCAATTGCTTCTTACCAGCCATGATCAATTAGGCAGGATTTCCCTGAAAAGCATATATAACGTTATAACCTTCACCAATGCAATGAAAACAGAATTGCTCTACCAGGCCGATCCATTCAGGAAAGAGTGTGACGGAAAAGTTGTTTTTGTGGAATTCACTGATCTTATTGTAGATTCAACGGTTCTTTATCCCACCGGAGATGGCCAGCCAAATGACAAAGGGTCGGTATTGATTGACGGAAAAGATTACGAGATTGTGGATACCTGGCAGGATGGTACCTGGGTGCACCTAATTTCTCTTAATACATACCCACAGAATATCGTCGGAAAGGTAGTCCACCAGACAGTAAACTGGGATGTCAGGTATATTCACATGCGATTCAGGACTGCACTCTACATCATCGGTGGTTTAGCTTACAAGCAGATGGGCGCAACTGTGCGGATAAACCAGACTTATGATGATCAGGCTTGGATTGACCTTAACTTCGATGGGGAATTCACAGAGGAACAGCTAAGGAAACTGGAAAGCGATGCTAATGCTATCGTTCAGGGAAATTACGAGGTCAAGTACTCATACGTGACGAGGGAACAGTTCACTTCTGACCCCGAAATGGTAAGGATTAATAGGGGGAAGATACCCGACTATGATAAAATAAGAATGGTCAAGATAGACGAACTTCCCATCCAGCATGACATAGGAACGCAGGTTGCTAAGACTGCAGAAGTTGGCAGGATTGTGTTCAAGTCAACACTGGTCAAGGGAAAACTCAGCAAGAGGGTAACCATAACTCTTGAATGATTTGGCAACAAATATATCCGACGAGATACTAAACCTTCGTTGGCAGAAGGAAGAGACATACCTTCATTGGTTACCGTTTATTTCGGGATCGCAGCCGTTCTAGCGGCCGTGCTGATCTTCTTCATACTGACTCCGGACATTTTCAGCCAGATACAAACAATATTGACCCAGCAGAGTTCAACCTACATTATTTTTAATGTGTCACCTGGTGCTTCCTCCATCTACCTATTGTTCACCCTGACTGCCCTTGCGGTTCTGGCATCCCTGTACCTGCTAGTTGTCAAGCCCATTGGAGAAAGGAAAGCTCAGGAAAACGGGGAAACTGAGTTTTTCAAGTATTTTTCCGTTTTCATACTCCTGGAGTTTTTTATTTCCATTATTTCCGGGTTTATCCCTGGCTATTCCATACCATCAATATACAGCATGCCGCTTGGCGTGCAGGCCTTTGTACTCGGAGTTTCGTCCCTTACCGATCTTGCGGTCCTGCAATTTGTGCCCCTGTTCATTATGGTATTAGCCTATTTTGCCTTGACCGGAAAACTCTCATTGACAAATCTTCTGCATCCTTATAAAACGATGAGAAGAGATGTGATTGTTCCTGCCATAATTGCCTCAGTCATCACAGCTGCCCTGTTTTCCCAGACAGTAAGCGGCGCATTCTTTGACCTTCTAACCTTTTTTGTACTGGATTATATTTACCTTAGATTCGGCATTCTCCACTCATTCGCCGCCGGTTTCACTGTATCCATGATCGGGATACTTACCGCTTTCGCGCCATCACCTGTGCTGGCATTGGTTGCCCTCGTTTTTCTCACTATGTGGTCATTCCTGGGCATATATAATCTGTCAAGGCTTGCTCCCGGGTCTGGCACATCCGTGAGAGAGTCGAAATTGGAGTTACAGGCAGAAAATTCTAAGAAACCCCCTGAGCCTCTGATCCAGGACAGTGATATGCTGTGGATAAGAAGTTCATGCCCGAATTGTGGATCGGCTAACTTTTACATCAGAGAGGGAATGAGGATCGAGTGCATGAATTGCCATCATATTATCGATAGAGATGCCGTGGGACCTGCAAACATAATAATTGAACAGAGAAGACCGACCAGAATCTGACGGAAATAGCTACAGATTATTCTTCATACAGGCGTGAGTTTAACGGGAGCTGAGAATCTCAGGTAAACCAGATAAACTGCATATGCAACTGGAACCGCGAATGCAATTATTACTGCAGTTTTGCCGAAGGCCTGGAATGCGGAACCGAGTGCGAGAGATCCCAATATGAAACCAAGAGCAAAGAAACCTTCGTAGATGAGGACCCCTTTTTTTGCCGATGATCTTTCAGAAATATAGGCAAGTATTTTTGAGAATGCTATGGAGCTTCCAATGCCCGTACCCACCAGTATTGCCATTATTGGAAGAAGATCCCCTGTGAACCCAACAAAAAGCGGAAGCGCAAGCAGAAGGCATGAAATCGACGATGTGGTGTATATACTTCTTTTCCCTGTGAAGTTCATCAGCACAAACCCCGCCGCGGAAGAGACGCCGAGGATAGTGACCGCAAGACCTATCAGGACGTAACTTACGCCCTGTATTCTCAATATGGGAACCAGGACGTAGGAGACAAAACCGGCTGCAATTCCGTTGAAAATCATCGGTACAATAAACCTGAGGTCAAAGCCGTTACCCGCAGTTTCCTTGATATTGGCTTTATATTTAGGCCGAAAAAATGATGCCGCTGCCATGAATATGAATGATGTGAAGAACAGAACTCTGAAACCAAATGACTGGATGATGATCCCTGCCACCAAAGGCATTATGGCGCTTGGAACACCCCATGCTGTAGAATACTTCTCGGCTTCAAGATTCTCGCCTCCGGATCCAAGGAGCATCTCCATTGAAACCCAGTAAAATGCCTCCAACAGGTCCGTGATCGCTATCAGTATTACAATAAATCCCTTCGACTGAAATATGAAGATGATGGCCAGTATGGACATCAGAAAAGGTATGATGACTATCTGCATGCTCATCACCCTGTCGCTCGCGTACATATCGATCAATGCTGCAACGACAAAGGGATAGGCAACAAGGAAGCCCAGGAACCCCGTCATGGTGTAGTCAAAATCATAATGAATAGCAAGGAGAGGAAATGAAAAGCTGAGGCTGAACCATCCCAGCGCGAATAGAGCGCTGGAAAACACCATTTTTCTGGTATTCAGTTTCACGCGGGGCGTATCATAACGACAAATTTAACTTATGCGAGCGAGAAGTCTCCTCAGGAGAATAAGGGAGAGGAATAATGGAAGCAGGATAAAGGCAGGCTTTCCAAGATTCAAATCTAAAGACAGGTACAATTCCATCACCTACCCGCAGTCTGGATTCAGGATACTGGATAACGG
>DAICSO010000109.1:0-1209 GCA_027368075.1 bacterium | reverse complement strand
ATGGCATTTCTCAGCTCTTGAAAAGCGTACATGATATAGGGGGTTGATAAAGAAGAAATAGGAGATATTTTTTAGAAAAAGATTATGGAACTTCTGAGACCATATCGGCAATTCTCATGAGGTGCGAAGCTTTCTCTGACTTTTCACATAAGCAATCTTCCACCATCCACCACGACCAGACTTCCAGTCATGTAATCTGCAGCCGATGAAGCAAGAAACACAGCAACCTTGGCAATATCATCCGGTAAGCCCATTCTTCCGAGAGGAATCTGTGCAATGAATCCAGCAGTAATCTTCTCTATCTCCTCCTTTGACATTTTACTCATTGGAGATGAAAGTGACGAACCCTCAGTAGTGATTCCACCAGGAGCTATTGCATTGACATTTATCCCGTACTTTGCAACCTCCAGGGCAAAATTTTTTGTAAACATCAATACACCTCCCTTCGAAGAATCATAGGCAGCTAGTCCAACGGACGATGGATGAATACTGTCAATGGACGCAATAACAACGATCTTTCCGCCTGTCCCCTGTTTTATCATCTGTCTGGCAGCTTCTCTGCAGGTAAATGCAGCTGCCTTAAGGTTTAAAGTGTATACCTTGTCAAAAAGCTCAGGTTTCATCTCCATCATGGGTGCCATCGGATATATTCCTGCATTGTTGACCAGAATATCTATTCCTCCAAAAATCCTTACCATTTCAGTTATCATAGTTTCCGGCGCGCTCTGCTCAGTCAGATCGACATTAATTACGGCAACGTTGTTCCTCAAGGAGGCCTGAAGGCTGTTAATGTACTTCTGTGCGGGTTCCGTGGCTTTGTCAGCTATGAGGACCCTGGCACCACCCGCAACGAATCTCCTTACTATGCCCATGCCGATTCCCATTGAACCCCCTGTAACTAGCACTCTTTTTCCGTTCAGCAAAAATGGATTTGTTTCCTGCATAGTATCATCTCCATACTAAGCAGCGAGTGTCGACTTATAAACATTGACAATTTCAATTACGTTAATTCTAAATTGATAGCGGCTTAAAAGAAGGCTTGGAAAGAAGTTTGAAATAGTTACTTCAGATGATATAATAGTCTGGTACATGCACATTCCTGGTTCTTTTTGGCTTCTGGCACTATAATATTCTCTTAATAACTGTTTATAGTATCAACAATATACGGTCGTTACCTGTTTATTACGAACCGGTTCAAATTTCTCACCG
>DAICSO010000108.1:0-1209 GCA_027368075.1 bacterium | reverse complement strand
AGGCCCGCGGTTTCAGGCAGCCAGTTGAATGTCCCTGTGAAAAGCTGCTGGGAGACTCCAGCCGCTATAAACAGGGAGATTCCCGATCCTATTCCATACTTGGAAACAACCTCATCCATCAGGAATACAAGGTATGAACCCAGGAAAAGCTGAAGAATTATGATAGTCTGCGAAAGAAATTCCCCGTAACCAGGAATAGCGGCGTTTATAGACGATACCAGTGCAGCGTCCGGCACAAGATATCCGAAAGCCTGTGGTATTGCCTCGACGAATATCATGACTATGACCAGGAGCTTCTGGGTACCCTGGTAAATGGCCTTGTCCTCAGAGTTCTGCAGGTCAATGTTGAATATCTTTGCTCCGGCAAATAGCTGCATAACTATGCTTGCAGTGACTATTGGCCCTATTCCCAAGTCCATTAGGGAACCGGATGCACCGGCAAAGATAGCCCTGAATGAAGCGAAAACATCAATTGTCTGGGATGCGTTCAGGCCGTAAATGTAGATATTGGTAAGAGCGAAATAGAGGATCACGATTATTGCGGTCCACATCAGCTTGTACTTGAATTCAACGTGTCCTTTTGCCTTCTTCACGGCCGGAAGTTTAGCGGTAAGCCCCTCAATACCGTAAAGTTTGCTCTTCTTTGGCCCTTTGTAACTTACTATCAGGTATGTTATGTAAAACAGCGGCGAAACAAGGAGCGCGGCGATAAAGAGCTTGAATCCCGTGTACCCGCTAAAGTAATAAAAACCTGCAATGACAATTGCAAATATTATGATAATGGGAATTGCTGTACGATTATTCCGCTGTATCTCCGCCGCCATTTACCTCTACCGTAGTTCCGAAAGTGGAAAGCTTACTTATAGCCTTTTCCGTTGCTTTCTCGACCTTTATCACACATTTCTTGTTGAAAAGCCCTGAACCAAGAAGCTTTGTATAACCCGCAGAGGTTAGATCAACCTCGTAACCGTTCTTGCTCTCCTTGGCATAACCTCTTGCAACGAGCCTTGGAAACTCGTTGTTCAGTTCGTTCAGGGTTATAGGAATATCCGGGTTTGAGGGGTGATGGCTGGTGAATCCCTTCCCGCCAAAGTGCAGGGGATCGTTTATAATGGTCCATACCCATTTATGTTTATGAAGGCCGGCCATGCCGGAACCTCCTTTCTTTCCCTTTCCCCTTCCGGCTTTCATTCCCCTTCCGTAATGTCC
>DAICSO010000107.1:0-1313 GCA_027368075.1 bacterium | reverse complement strand
TGTATGTTCGCAGAGTTCCCTGTCATCCATATGATACTCATAGAGATGGCGATATTTATTCTTACCACAATATTACCGGAAGAACCAAAATTTATAATAAAACCGGTAAAGACGATCAGAGTATAGGAACAAGATTTTTTTCCTTCAGTGCTAGTGACTTTTTTTCTGGTCAGAGCGTAGATTGTAAAAAGGCAGAGATCAGAAATCAAAGGTAGTTCAATATTAATGGAGCATAATTATGGTGATTAACTTCCTTATCTTGGAATACCTTTCGGGAAACATGGAGATAACGAGATCATGATCCTCCCTGCTGAATATCCGTATGTACCTGGCTGTTGCTGAATAGACCATAAGGCCGAGAACTATATACATTATGATAAAGAAATTGCTATAGCTGACCACACGGGTAAAAACTTCAGAAATAAACCATACGACAGCAAACATAATTGCAGAGGAGACCCAGATTTTCAGCATTCCTATTAAGTCGAGGCCTGCGACTTTCTCATGGATTGCAAAAAAGGCCATTACCGAAAAGTTTGTGGCGTAAACGGATGAAAAACCAACTGCCGCTCCGATAAGACCAAAACGCGGGATCAGCAAAATAGACAGGATAACATTTGCTGAAAGGGAAGCAATGCTTGCGTATATGAACAGATGAGTTTTCCTGACAGAGGCTACCGCCTGGGTGAATATATTCTGGGAAACGAATACTGCCGAGAGGATCATTATAATGGCAAGTGGTATTGCTCCACCAGCGTAATTGGATCCTCCGAGCAGGAAAATTATCTCAGGTGCCAGGGCAGCTATGCCAAGCGCGGCTGGTACGTAAACAGACGAGAGGAGAAGTGACGATGCCTTCACGTGCTCGGAAATGTCACCCTTCCTCCCAACGGCAAAGAGGTAAGAGAACTTCGGCAGGAGCATATTGTTGAATGGAACAGCCAGAAAACCTATGCTGCTAGCTACCAGCAGGGCAAAATTATATACGCCTAAAGCCGAAAGGGACAGCAATCCGGTAACTATGAACCTGTCAGCATAGGCAGCGCCATAACCGATGATGCTGGAAAGCAGGATTGGAAATGAATATTTCATTATGACATTCGTTCTAGTTCCAGCAGACTTGCGAGTGGCAAGGTAACTGTTAATTGTTTTGAACACCACGAGTGATTCAAGAAAAACTCCCAGAAAGATACCGATTATCCACCCGATCACGATTGCGTCCAGGTCTCTCAGGTAGATGGCGGATATCGCATTGATAACACCTATGCAAAGGTATTATCATTCACAAGCAACGAGGTGTTCCTCTGGAATGG
>DAICSO010000106.1:0-1350 GCA_027368075.1 bacterium | reverse complement strand
CTTTGAGAACCTTATCTTTTTCAGGAAGTCGAAAGGAAAGGGATTGCGTTCACTGACTCCAGAATATAGGCGTTTTTCCTGAATTTCATGAATTTTCCCAGCATTGCTACGTAAACCGTGAATATGTTTCCCTTCCTCACTATCTCGATTCCCTCATGGATTTCATGTGAAGCACCACCGGGATATCCTGAAGAAATCCATGTGACCCTGACACCATCAGAGGCAAGCCTCCGGGCCATTTCATAACAGTATTTTTCAGCTCCGCCTGCCTTTGGATTCAATATATCCCGCCAGTTTATTATTACGAAATCCTTATCTGAATATGATGATAGGCGTTGAGATTTCATTGGCGATTCCCCCGACTTGATCCCTAATTCGGGAGAAACACTAATTTTATTCATTGCCCTCGTTATGGAAATTCGAGCATTTAAAGTTTCTTTGTAAACTGGGAAATGATAATGCATTTTGCATAACAGGATACATAAGCTTATGGGATGTGGGTTGGATTGCGTGGCATTCCATGACAGTCATTACATTGGCCTATCCTGTGTAATTTTGACCCATGCGGCTGCAGCCTGGGTAGAATTGGTATTGATCGCCAGGCTGAAATGTGGTTCCAGATAATATGACGTTCCCACGGAAATAGAGCAGGAGACAAAATTCCCATTCCCGTTGCTCCAGTTTTTAACCCCGTTGCCTTGAATGGTCCTGTTGCCAATACTGGCTGAGAACTGAAGGGCCGACGCAGCCCGTTTGCCAAGATAGACAGTGACGTTGTAGGCTCCCGGAGCAATGAAGCTTTCGCTCAGGTTCAACGTTGCCTTACCGCTATCATTTATTGTCAGTGAGTGATTGAACTCCAGGGGAGTGAAAAATTTCAGTGATCCTGTCCAGTTTCTCTCGAGAAGAATGATGCCATACTGCTCCTCGACAATGCCGTATTTGCCGGATTTGAGGAATTCATTGAATACCTTGACCTCCTGTGATGTGTTCGAAAGATACACCTGCTCCGTATCGTTGAACAGGTGCTCATAGGGATCGTCAATTGCGAATTTCGGGTAGTTGCTCCCATTAAACTCGTATGCCACCATCCAGTCATACCCGGCAGTGAGCTGTGGCATGTTTGCCTGGATCATGACCGATGATCCGGGTGGAATCTGTGCAATCATGGCATTGATCGCGGAATCTTGTACAGTATAAGTCATGGCTGTTTGTCCGTCATATAAAGTGCTGTTCCCAGAAATGATGCTCCCCACAGGCGTGAGGATCACGGCCATGCACACGTTCACGGCAACTATTGCCTTGACAACCCTGCCAACTCTCCTGGAATTCCCGGCTTTCCTTGAAATT
>DAICSO010000105.1:0-1369 GCA_027368075.1 bacterium | reverse complement strand
CCGGGACAAATTCCGTGCGCACTTTCCCGAAATCAATGCCCTTGCTGCTAGCGTAATCGAATATTGATATTTCCATTGGATCTCTGTAAATCTCTGAAGATTTACCGTCCATTGTAAGCGTTCCGGTGGACAGGACCCCCGCAACCAGAAAACTTTCGCCGGCTGCAAGGTTTGCATCAAATAGTTTTTCACCCTGCATCATGTGTCCAACTCTCATTCTGTTCTCGGTAATGGTCCCGGTTTTGTCAGTTGCGATCACCGACACGCTTCCAAGGGTCTGCGCCGCCTTCAGACCCTTCACTATGGCTCTTTTTCTGGAAAGGGAATATGCTCCAACTGCCAGCGTTATGGTTATCAAAATGGGGAGCTCTTCAGGAACAGTTGCAAATGCCATGGACAGGCCGGTAAGTATCATCTGGTCCAGCGGGTTGCCGTGAAGGAAACCTACCAATGGAATAAGGAAGCTGAAGGATATGGCAACAACTATCAGTACCCTTGAAGTCGTTCCAAGGGAAATTTCCAGCTGAGTCTTCGGCTCTTTTTCATTCCTGACTGATTCCGAGACCCTTCCCAGCTCTGTACTCGCACCCGTGGACACAACAGCAAATTTTCCGTTGCCCTGGACCACAAGCGTACCGGACATTATCAAGTACCTGCTCGCATCTCCGGGCGCCACGGCAGGATCTCCCAATGCCTGCTTATGAACAGGGATCGATTCTCCCGTCAGGGATGATTCGTCTATTTCCAGCCCGAAACACTCAAGTATGATCCCATCGGCAGGAATCCTTTCACCTGCATGTATGAGAACAACGTCGCCAGGAACTATATTCTTGACGGGCACCTCGACAGTCGCGCCATTCCTCATTACCCAGGCTTTCGCGGATACAAGGGATCTCAGGGCGAGAATGGAAATCCTCGCTTTGCGAACATTGTATATCTCTATGGTTATTACGATGAAAACTATGACAATAACTGCGACCGATTCAACTGGAGTACCGATGAGCAGATAAATCAGGCCAATAACTATGAGGATGAGAATCATCGGCTCCCTGACCTGCTCGATCAAGACATGGAAGATGCCATCATTATCTGATTCTGGAAGTGAATTCGGCCCATTGCGATCCAACCTGATTTCCGCTTCTGATTGCGTGAGGCCGTTCTCAGAATCGACTCCCAGGAGCCTCAGCGTCCGTTCCGGATCGGGAGGTGCACTGTACACGCCACCAGTATCCACAGACAAGTAACGCACTTAGAGTTATAATATACACCACTGTGCATGAACATTCTGGCGCATTAAGGGGGGGTCCCAGATCACTTGTTATTGTTAAGTTCCTTCCTGAACTGGTCGAGTTTTTCAGGCCTGATCTCA
>DAICSO010000104.1:0-1454 GCA_027368075.1 bacterium | reverse complement strand
GCATCCCTTAATGTGTAAAGCTTTTCCATAAGATATAGCAGCATCTCTTAATATTATTTAATGTTGCCCTTTAACAGTTAAATCCCTTTTTATGGATCTGTTTCTGAACTTCTGATAAAGATAAGCTGGGGAGTAACCTACGGGTTTTTCATAATCGTGATAACGTCCGTAGCTGCGATCACCCTTGGGCTGTACAGAATTTCCAGATAGTGAAAATTAGCGTGCCGGAAAGGCACTGTCGAGCATTTTCATGTCAGCATCGTCGAGTCTGACAGACCCGGCCTCGAGGTTGTCCTTCACGTGATCTGGATTCGAAGCTCTCGGAATTGGAAAAATTCCATTCCACCTGGATGCAAGCCATGCCAGTGCGACCGTTGTCGGCCTCTTTATCTGGTGTTTTTTCATTATGGCTGCGAGCACATCCTTGGGCCATGAACCTTCCCCGGATAGCTTTCCGTGGGCCAGGGGGTAGTACGGGAGAATGGCAATATTCTTCTCTATGCAGTGCGGAAGGATGTCCGCCTCCAGCTTCCTGTTTGCAATGCTGTAATTCATCTGGGTGGATGTGATCTCGTACTTCCTGACTGCATTCTCCGCCGCAATCATCTGGGTTAAGTTGAAATTGCTTATTCCAAAGTGCCTGATGAGCCCCTGATCGACAAGGTATTCCATCGCCCTCATGGTTTCCTCTATGGGTACTCTCCCGTTGGGAAAATGCACCTGATAGAGATCTATGTAGCTGGTGTCCAGGTTTTTCAGGCTTCTCCTGCATGCCTTGATTAATGAATCATATTTCAGGTGAGATCGCCAAGCCTTCGTAGCTATGAACAGGTCGTCTCTCTTCATTCCCTTAACCGCCTTCGCCACTATGCTCTCTGAACCATACAGCTCCGCCGTATCGATCAGGTTGATTCCGTTGTCAAGACCAACCTTGATCGCCTCCAGATGCTTGCCAAGATTCGGCTGTGCCCGGAAAAGTTTCGCGCTCACTATCCACCCGGGATCGTAGTACGTACCCATTCCAATAACCGAAGCTTTGAAACCTGTCTTTCCAAAATCTCTGTATTCCATTCAAACTCCCTCTCCAATCCTCTCTTTGAATAAATACTGTTTTGAAGTGATTGCAATTCAGAGGATGGTCAAAAAAGATGAGAAAGCCTTTTATCCAGTGATGTGCCATTGACTTGAACAGATGTCTTTCGATCAACTACACATTCCTAAAAAGATAAATCGTAATGCAGCCTAATGTCAAAAGTATTGTTTTTGATCGTAAGCGGAGAAGAGGCAAGCGCAAAGGCGGAAGCAGGGATAACTGTCGCAGCAAGATCACTTGCTGCCAAAAGGTATGATGATCTCAAAGTGCTTTTCTTTGGGCCAAGCGAGAATCCAGATCACGTGAAGGACAACCTCGAGGCCGGGTCTGTCAGACTCGACGATGCTGACATGAAAATGCT
>DAICSO010000103.1:0-1493 GCA_027368075.1 bacterium | reverse complement strand
GTCATGGCGTGGAGAATTCTCTATGGCATCATATACCAGAACATTGGTGTCAACAAGCACCGTCATTTGCTGCTCTCCTCCCATCCCGCCCTTATCTCTTTGTCGGCATCCATGGATGAAAGCTTTTCTCTTGCCCTGAAGGTTATTCGCCCTCTGCGTTTCCCTGTAGAGTTTGTCCTGTTCCTGAGGCGTTGGTTAATGATCTTCGACATATTCTTTGTGCTACCGTACTTTTCTATGGATTCTTTGACGATTTCAGCGTAGATTTCTTCGTCCAGGTTGATAGTGGTTTTGACCATGAATGCTAATGCAAATACCATATAAACATTTAACGGTAAACTGTCATGACTACAGTTCAAACAATCCACTTCACCAATGCACATATTGTTCGTCTGAAAATCATATTTCATGATATTCGTTTAAAACTTTAATCAAATCCTAACCGGTCCATTGAGAATTCCAATTCTCTCATGTTCCCTCCTTAACGATTCCTTCAGCCTGCTGCTTGCCTATCCTCTTGATTTCTGATATGCGAGCATGGAAAAGTGTTACCGGATTTGATTATTTTTCATTTGTTACCGTGACCCACATATTTTCAGGAATGTTGACATTAATAGCATCTTTCGTTTCTGCAACGTGAGCTGCATTGAGCTTGTAATGAACAGAAACGTAGAAATCAACGAGGCCGAAACCAGTGTAGAATTTTCCGTCACCCCACCCTCCTTTCGAAAGTACAATTGCCCCGGCAGAATTACCGATTATTACGCCTGGGAACTCGAATAACCTATCCTGCAAAGCCCTCTGTTTTAACTCGCGATATAGGGCCTCAGTGTCTCCACCTGGAAGGTAAATGGTGTCTACCTCAGAGAATTTTCGTTGTATTTCGTTTTCAGGATCGGTTTTGGCCAGAAACAATATCTCTTCAAAGCCGCAATGTGAAAAATAGTCACGGAGCACCTCAGAATATTCAGCTTCCTTCTCAAGAGAATCCGAAGTCCATGGTATAACCAGGATTTTCCCTGAACTTGATAACTTCCTCACGTCCTTGAACAGGGTTTCGTTGGTCCTCCGTTTAACGTCCTCGCCTCCCTGCATGATTATGATTTGGGTAGTCATATACCTGTTAAGAAGATAAGATTTTAAAAATCTGTGGTTTTAAGTCTTCTCTTAAAACTTTGATCAAACATCGACCGGTCCATTCCCATGAAACTCCTTTTTGTTCCATTCTGCTGACCTACTGTTCCATGCAGGGAGATGTGATATATTATGGAGATCTCGACTCGGCCCTATCCACACCTAGATGGAGATGCCGGAGCATATCTTTGAACCATATCACGTTATTGATATCGATTTTGATTTTTAGCTTTTATCACCTAGGGTCCACTCGATCTCTATATGCATCTCCAATTTTTGATTTTCCTTAGCATACACGAATTTGAATCTCAAAGGCTCCACGGGAGTGATTGTTACACGCTCTTCAGTCTTGAAAATAC
>DAICSO010000102.1:0-1502 GCA_027368075.1 bacterium | reverse complement strand
GTGAATCCAGGAGGGACTTCCTCGGAATGTCCCGTATGTGGTGGAAAACTGAAGCACCCAACCTGGAAGATGTCCAGATGTGAAACCTGTGGTCGGGACTACGAGAGGGACAGGTTAGCCTCGCTGGCTATAACCCTGCGTGGCCTCGATCTTTGCGGAGACCCGTTCCCCGTGAGTGCGGAATCCTCTTTGCCATCCATGATGGATGAATACCTGTACGTCAGAAGCAAACCTGATGCTTCAGAAGCAGGAAGGACCGAGATGGCATACGATCCGAACAGACCTGTGCAGAACATCACATAGGGTTTTGAGAACGGCTGAAATTGACAGGCGTCCTGTCCATATTTGAACGGAAGTTGTGTAGTTCAAGTCGTTAAATACAATAGTCTCTGCTTTTCTCAACCACGTTTCACCTAGCTGTTAATTTAAGGACAGCCCTCTTAGGTAAAATGCCTAATACCGTGGTTTATTTTCAGGTTCCAGTGACAGGGCATAAACAATTATGGAAGAAAACAGCCATATCAGTGATATCATCATAAGAATAAAATTTGGCGTCACGGCCACAGAAATAATAAATAAAATTGCGGGGAAAATGTATTTAATCACTCCCCAGACATATTCAGAAAAATTCATGTTCTTAAACTCATCCGAATAGTGAGCTGAGTCCAGCCATTGCATCTTCTTCTGCAGCTTCGCTCTTCTCCTCTTTCTTTTCCTCTTTCTTCTTCTCCTCTTTCTTTTCAGCCGGTTTTGCTGCACTGGCTACAGGTGCCGCAACAGAAACGTTTGCGGCATTCTTAAGGACCTCTTCAATCTTGATCTCCTTGAGGCTTGACACAAGTGACTTGAGTCTTGTCTCGTCAGGTTTGACACCTGCCCCGCTAAGCACTTTCTTTAGTTTTTCCTCGTCTATTTCCTGTCCTGCTGAATGCAGCAGGAGCGCTCCATATATATATTCCATATTTACTACACCTCATCCAAAGAGGGATTCCAATCCAGCAGACACGTTTTCGCTTGCGTCTTCCTGGGCTTTTTCATCCTTCTTGTCTTCCTTCTTGCTTTCCTTTGGCTCTTCTTCGCCCTCTAGAGTCTGGTTTATTGCGTTGGCTTCCTTAATTGCTTTCAGTATAAATAATTCTACGTTTCCCTCAGACACGAATCCCGCATCCAGGGCAAGCTGTTCAGCATTGATGGCAGCCTTGACCAGCAGATCCGGTATGATCTCGGGAACAAGATACTGGGTGCCAAGTGCGATTGCCTTCGCTGCACTGAAGCCTTTCACGATGTCAGCTAATATGACTTCCTCGGTTATGGAAAGAACATCCTTGCTGTATATGAGACCGTGGCTGTACGCCCCTTCAATCTCCAGACCAACTGTAATCGGCTTTATCTCAAGCTTCTCCATGAGCTTGGCTTTATCCTTGGAAATAACTCTTTCATTCCGGCATAGGTGTATGCGGATAAAGGAATTGTGTTATGTGGACACCGGCAGAAATGAATGC
>DAICSO010000101.1:0-1526 GCA_027368075.1 bacterium | reverse complement strand
CATACAAAGCATGAATAAAACGTCCTTGATGTCCTCGCACCAAGAGGATCAGAAAAATTTTAAAAAGACAACGGATATTAGGTGCGACAGAATTTGTATAGTTTACGATATTCAGGAAGTTAAAAATGAACATAAGAAGAATTGTGCTGGACGTGGGGAAGTCACTTTCCCGGCCAACATTTGTTGAACTCTTAAACGCAATAGATACCGTTCCTGGAGTTGAAGCGGTCAATGCAAGCGTTACTGAAATGGACATGGAAACCATGGGCATCAGTATCACCGTAGAAGGCAACAATATCGATTACGATGAACTGATTGACAAAATTGAGAGAAGCGGTTCGGCAGTGCATTCCGTTGACCAGATAGCTGTAGGAAAGAGACTCATAGAGAACATAAGAGGAAATATTTGAGGGAAAACCTGGTTTTCCCCATCACCATGGGCCTCACTGATGGGGTAATAACCGTTTTAATGCTCGCATCTGCAGATTTTCTCGGGCCCAGCGTTATGACCGTCGATCTCGCCTTACGGATCGCCTTTGGCTCTGCTTTTGTCGGAACCTTGAGCTTCTTCATAGCTGAGTATTCAAGGTTACGGTTCCAGCTCATAAGGGCTTCCAGGCAGTTGACCATGCATTCGCCTGAATCACTAATAAAGAGTGATCTCGGGACAAAAATTTTCGTGGAATCCCTAGCCGGCACACTTTTGTCCGGGACTTTTGGATTTGTAGGAGCCCTGATCCCCCTCTCGGTTGATGTTACCGAGCCAGCCTTTGGAGTGGTAGCCATACTTTCCGCTTATTTCGTGCTTGCTGCCATGGGCCTGGCAATCGGAAACATATCATCCGGAAACAAGTACAAGTGGATGGCTGCACTAATATTGCTCGGATTAGTAGTAACTACAGTTGGTAATTTTGTCGCAATAGTACACTGAGTTTAACTATACTTTATTTAATTAGATATATTTAAGTATATTAGTGTAATACTAACTTTATGAAAGAACAATTTACTCTCACGCGAAGGGAGAGGGACTGCGTGGTTGCAATTCGTGAGAATGGTTCTACCGAATTCCCTATCAGGTTGTCAGAAATAGCAAAGATAATGGCCCTGAAGCCTCCAACTGTGATTGAAATACTGAAAAGGCTTGAATACAAGGGTCTGGTGACCAGGGAAAAGGGGATGGTGGTGCTTACCGATTCCGGGAAGGAAAGCTACAACTATATAGTCAACTGCCACCGCATCCTTGAAACTCTATTTGTCGAAAGCGGAATTGACCTTGAGGAAGCATGCAAGGAAGTCAGTGCCTTTGATTACATGATCGGTTCGGGTTCAGCAATGAAACTATCCACCTTTGTTGGAAGGCCTAAGGCGTGCCCACACGGAAAGCCAATAATCTATGGGTGAGATCATGGTAGTGATTAACTTATGGAACCCATCAAATGTGGACCTGCTTTCCGCACTTATAATATCATATCTGCTTGGCATAGTACATGGAATAACACCGGATGAGCATACGTGGCCCATCACAT
>DAICSO010000100.1:0-1607 GCA_027368075.1 bacterium | reverse complement strand
CTGAAATAGATGTTTCGTTCCAGTACCTTAAGGGTTATTTCCTCTCACCTGAGGAATCCAATGTGCTTTATGGACGATACAAGAGTGGAGAAATACTGAGTGGCGAAATTAAAGCCATGCTGTACGAAAAACTGAGCCGCAGGATCGAGGAGTTTCAGAGAAGATATGAAAAAGTCAGCAGGAAGGATATAATGAAGGTAATAATGCTAAACGATACAATGGACATTGAAACTTTGCTGGATCGGCTTGGAATCTGACAGGTCTGTCAAAATGATCGCTCAGGTTTACGACCATTATGGAACCACTGATCCGGCAGGGAGTGAATATTGGCGCCTTTGTGGTTTTCAGGAAAAGTAAGAATGTTTATATGCTGAGAATCCATAAAGTTTGCCATTAAACAGGCGGGGCCCGTAGCTCAGCTAGGTAGAGCATCTGGCTTTTAACCAGGTGGTCGGGGGTTCAAACCCCCCCGGGCCCGCGGTAGGCGGCGGTTAAGATGGGGAAGTTCAACGTATTACAGCATGATTTGGTACCAGAGCATCATCTTGTTGATGCAAAAGAGGAGCAAAAAATTTTGAAGGAATTAAATGTCGCGAAAGACCTGCTTCCTAAGATTAGCAGGAACGATCCGGCAGTCAAGGCACTTGAGGAAATTCATGGTCCCCTTGAGAATGGCCGAATGATCAAGATAATCAGGAAGAGCCCTACAGTTGGCCTTTCAACATATTATAGAATTGTAACCGGTGAGGTTTTTAAATGAGAGAACTTGTTGATATATTTTTTAAGAAAGAGAGCGTGGTAAACCATCAGATTGAGTCTATGAATTACTTTGTTGCATCAAAGGACAACCCTGACAACATAATGCAGCAGATAGTGGACGAAACAAAGATTTCCGATGAAAGCGAACCAGGAATAATGACACTGGATCCGGCAAAGACACAGAACAGGAAAATAGAGATCAGGTACGGAAGGGTCAGGGAAAAGAACAGGCCTATAGGTCCGTCGACAATATGGGTCGACAGGCCGGAAATCAAGGAGGCATCCGGTGCTTCCAACCAGATAACCCCAAACGAGGCAAGGCTCAGGGACCTGAATTATATGGCGCCGATTAACCTTGAACTCAGGGTAATAGAAGACGGGGTTGAGAAGGATCCTGAAGTGATTAAGATCGGGGATATTCCGGTAATGATAAGATCCAAGGTATGCACACTGGCTGAAGGGAACCTTGATACATACATCGAGAAGAACAATGGCCCGATCAACGCCACAAGGAAGGAAAAGCTCCAGTACGTCGGGGAAGACCCGGAAGACGCAGGCGGATACTTTATCATAGGCGGCTCGGAAAGAGTCATAGTTTCACTGGAAGACCTTGCTCCGAATAAGATTCTGGTGGAGTTCGAGGAGAAATATGAATCAAAGATAGAGGTTGCGAAGGTATTCTCGCAAAGGGGTGGCTTCAGGGCACTGACCTCCATAGAAAAGGGAAACGATGGAATAATAAATGTATCAATTCCAAGCGTGGCAGGAACCATACCGCTTGTCATACTCATGAAGGCCCTCGGACTTGAGAAGGACGTTGACGTCCACAACTCAATATCAACAGTCCA